>CALMNY010000536.1 GCA_937872125.1 uncultured Candidatus Competibacteraceae bacterium
GGGTAGCGGCCTGGCCGACCCACAGGCCGATCTCGAACGGCCAGTCGCCCAGCGCCGCGGGGTCGGCCTGCCGTTCCAGTTCCAGGGCGCAGATCAGGGCGGCGGCGCGGTTCAGTTGGTCGAGGGTGAGCAGGCGCAGGGTGTAGCGCATCAGCACGGCCAGGCCGGCGGCCTGAATGCCGGGGTTCCGCAGCCGCCGCAGGATCAGGGTGAAGGCGGCCAGCCCCAGATAGGCTTCGGTTTTGCCGCCGCCGGTGGGGAAGAACAACAGATCAACGATGCCCCGGTCATAATGGTCCGGTTCGGCCAGACCGCGCAGGTTGAGCAGGAGGAAAGCCAACTGAAACGGCCGCCAGGCGGGGGCTACGCCGGGCCGGCGCTGGCGGGCGGCGCGGGCCATGGCGCGGTTCATCCGCTGGAAGGCCTGCAAGATTAACGGATCGGCCAGGGCTTCGAGACCGGCGGCGAGGCGGTCGGCGGCGCTGGCGGCGCGGTGGAGCAGTTCGGCGCCGATGTCCTGTGGCGCGGCGGGGAGCGCGGTGAGTTGCGCCCGCTGGCCTTGAATCCAGGCCCGATAGCCTTCGACCAGCGGCTGCAGGGCGGCGCGGGCGGCGGCGGCGTCGGGCAAGGCGGCCAGGGCGGCCATGCCCAACTCGACGCCCGGTAGGGTGGACGCGGCGACAAATTCGACGGCGGCACGTGGAATCCAGACGGTGCGGACGGTGAAGCAACGCCCTTCGGGGTCGAGATCGGCGACTGTGGCGACGCCGTGGCCAACGGCGTAGGCGTGGACATCGCGATAGTGCAGGTCGGCCACCCGCTCGTCCCAGTCGTCGTCATCATCGCGCCCGCGCAAGTTGGGTTGCGGCAGCAGCGGGGTGGGGCTGGTGACGGTGATTTCGGGTTGAAAGACGTAATGTTCGTCGCGGCGGTCGGCGGGCGCATCCCCGCGCTCGTTGCTGAGGAACACGGAGACGACGCGGGCGCCGGGCGGCAGGCGGCCGTCGGCGCGGGCCGGCACGGCGCGGACGCTGTAAGCCAGCTTGAGCCGGGGATCGGTGGGGACGGGCTTGCTTTGCCGGGACAGGTGGCCGCTGGCGGGCAAACGCAGGGTGATGGGGTCGGGGCGGCGCGGCTGGCGTTGCCATTGTTCGGTAGCCGACTGGTCGGGCTGTGGGTCGGGCTTCAGCCTGACTTCTTCGGGGTGAACAGCATCAGGCTGAAGCCTGACCCACACATAATCTCCCCAGTCCAGTTGCACGGTCAGGGTCGGGGTATCGGCGCTGACCAGCACGCTCAGGCCCAGCGAGGCCGGAAACAGCGAGTTGCGGGCGGTGGGACGGTCGGGGCTGGCGTTGTCCTCGGCGGCAGGCGGCGCGGGTTCCAGCAGATCGGCTTCGTCGTTGGCGTCGGGGTCGCCGCGCTGGTCGTGGCGGGCGTTGAGCGGGGCGAGAAAGCCGGTCAGATACCAGCGGGTAGGCGCTTGGTCGAGCAACTCGTCGGGCAAGGCGGGACCGACCAGGTCCTGACGCAGGGCGTCAATCAGGCGATCACGAACGGCGGCGGGGGTCATGGGCGGAATTCTTCAGGTCAGGGTGAGGGCGTCCAAATTGATGATGGCTTTGGCTTGTAGCAAAAAATCCATGCCTAAAATGCCTTGCAACGAGAAACCCCAGACTAATGATCTTCAACTCAATAATCCGGCATCCATCTGGTTATGGTCGGTATATCCACCCACTTTTGCCACTACAAAGCTCGAAATTCGGCTCACAAAAAAGCCTGCAAGCAGCGGCCAAATGAGGATATTCATGACAAAAGCATCTGCATTACTTTGTAAACTGGTCCATTCAGGAATATAGGCTCTGAGAAAAATCAGGTAAAGCAGGGCTAACCCCAGACCAATTCCGTCCAACAGAATCGCAAGAATAATCCCTATCATTGAAAATCCCATCGTGGCCCCCAGGCAAATCCATAAAATTCCCGTACTCAGCAGCATGCTCAGCAGGGCGATTTTCTTATGGCCGGTATGCCAATAGTACCAGGGACTTTTGAATTTTTTGAGGAACCGTATCGCGCTACTCCTAAAAGTCTTCGTCATCGCACGCTACCGCGTCCAGAAATTCATCCCGATCTTGCTTGAGGGTCAAATAAACCTCGTCTTTTGTTTCTTCATCAATCCGTTGACTCTCATGAAGAAACTTAAAAAATTTTTCATCAACGGAGATCAGGACAGCGTCGTGGACCATAGCGGTGGCGATAATCAGGCGATCCTGGGGATCGCGGTGATGTTCGGGCAATCGGACGGCAGTTCGGGCAATGCGCGGCGTGATCGGGAGCAGCGCAATCCCTGAACCCGCCAGCGCTTTATCAAACCAGTCATCTTCGGGGATCGGCAGTTCGATACGGCCATGGTGGGTCAGCCAGGCGACTTCAAAACAGGAAATCGCGGAGACGCCGACCGGTTCGGCGCTCTCGATGCGGGCGGTCCAGGCAGGCTTGAGGCGGGATGGGTCGCGGTTGATCCACCACAGCCAGATGTGGGTATCGAGCACGATCATCGCGGCAAATCCCAGTCGGTTTCGGGAACGCTGTTGAGAATGTCGCCGTGGATTTTGACTTGGCCGGCAATGTCGGGATGGGGGCGGCGATGCGCTGGCGTGGGTTCGTCTACCGTCAGAACGATGATTTCGACCCGGCGATCATTGAAGGCGTCGGGCAATTCAATCAGTACTCGCCGATCTTTGACCTGTTCAAATAGCCGTTCTACTTGCATGTTGCTTCACTCCTGATGAGTTCAACGGACTGCACGGGCCAGCCGCTCCGCCGCCACTTCCTCCTCATGCCGCGGAGGGTTGAGGGCCAGCAGGCGGTCGAGCCGGTCGAGGCCGGTGGACCGGTATCCGTCAATACCAGTCTTCCCACACCAGGCCCGGCACCCGACCGAATTCCCGGGTGTTATGGGTCACGAGAATCGCCTGGTGCGCCAAGGCGGTTCCGGCAATCAGATAGTCCATTGGCCCCAGAGGTTGGCCGGCTTTTTCCAGGGTGGCGCGAAGGGTGGCGGTCGCTTGGGCTTCGGCGAGAGCAAAGGGCCAGATCGCCACGGTGCGGAGCAGGGTATCCAGTTGCGCCCGGCGTTTTTCCGGCTGGGTGGATTTGGCGATGCCGGTTTCCAGTTCGTAGACCACGATGGCGGGCAGGGCGATCTGGTCGGGCGGATGGCTCAGTAGGCGCTCGGCGACTTGCCCCAGGTCCTTGAAGAAGTAGATCACGGTGTTGGTGTCGAGCAGGTACATCAAAATGGCTCCCGGGGTGCGTCTTGACCGGCGGAGGAGCGTAAGTCTTCCGGCCACGGTTCGTCGCGCCAAGCGCCGACGAGGGCTTTGACGCTGGCGGGCCAGGCGGGGGCAGTGTGGCGTTCGATCAGCCGCGTGATCCATTCGGCGGGCGGCAGACCGGCGGTTTGCGCCGCTTCATTCAGGCGGGCGGCCAAATGATTGTCCAGTTCGAGCGTCAGGTGCATGGCGATTCTCCGGCGTGTGGTAGCAACCCCAGTTAGAGCAATCCTTTCCCCATTCTCTCCGCCGCCACTTCCTCCTCATGCCGCTGATGGTTGAGGGCCAGCAGGCGGTCGAGCAGCTCGCGGCGGGCGGGTTCGGAGACGGTGAAGCGGACGCCCTGTTTGGTGTCGTGGAAGCCGTGGCCCAAGCCCCGGGCGTCGTCGATGTCGGCGTCGATGCGGCCC
>CALMNY010000537.1 GCA_937872125.1 uncultured Candidatus Competibacteraceae bacterium
CTGGGGAACCACCGCCGGCCACCGCCGAACCGGCCCCACCCGTTGCGCCGCCACCCGTAACCGCTGAGCCGCCAGCGCCAGCGCCGGTAGCGCCGGCGCCCCGTCTCAAACCGGCGCCTGCCGCGCCCATCACGCCGCCCGCCACGCCGCTCGCGCCACGCCCCCCAGCACCGGCAGCGCCCGTTCAGGCCGACGCCGCCAAACTCGCCCGGGAAGAAGCCGCGCGGCGCAAAGCGGCTCAGGAAGCCGCCGCCAAGGCCAAGGCCAAAGCGGAGGCAGAACGCCTGGCCGCCGCCAAAGCACGCGCCGAAGCCCGGCAGAAAGCCGCGCAAGCCGAAGCCGCCCGGAACCGCGCCCAAGCGGAAGCCGAGCGCAGCACCGCCGCCAGGGCAGAAGCGGCCCGTCTCGAAGCGGCTCAGAGCGAGGCCTCTTCTCCGCATCAATCCTCGCCGGCGGAAACACTGGCGGCGCAGGCCGAAGCCCGGCGCGCAGCGCAGGCCGCGCGGCAAGCCGAAGCCCGCGCGGAAGCTGCACGCAAGGCCGCGCAAGCCGAAGCCGCGCAGAAAGCTGCACAGGCCGAGGCGGCGCGCATCGAATCCGCCCGTGCTGAGACCGCCCGCCGCAAGGCTCAGGCAGAAGCAGCCCGCGCCAGCGCGGCGAATACCCGGCCCGAACCGCCGCGAACCGAGAGCGCCCGGCCCAAACCGCCTGCCGCTCTGCCCAAAATCGAACTGGTCGCCAAATCCCAAGCGCCGACGGCCGCTGCGCGCCCTGCCGCGCCACCCCCCGCCGCAGCGCCCACGCCACCGCCACCCGCCACCGCCGGCGGCGCCGTGGTAGGCAGCTACGCTTTGCGCGAAAATGCCAACGCCTTGCGTGATTATTATCGCAGTCAGAAAATCCGGGCGGTGGTCGAGGAAACCGTGGCTAATGGTCGGCCACTGTACCGGGTGCGCATCTGGCGCTGAATCCTGCTGGAGGCTGCGCCGTTTCGGCTCAAATACGATTCTGTTAAGATGATTTCACCCGGCCTGGCTTCCAAACCCCAGAATTGTGGGGTGGATTTCGCTTCGCTCAGCCACTCTACCCAGTAAATTCTCTGGGAAATGGTATAACGCCGGATAAACCCTGTGCTTAAACCTTTCGGGACGGGATGCGACGGTCCATGAATTGGGCGGATTATCTCATTGTCATTGTCATCGCCCTTTCCATGCTGATTGGACTCTGGCGGGGGCTGTTGCGCGAAGTCATTTCGCTGGCGACCTGGATCGCCGCCTTCGCTATCGCCTTTCTGTTCGCCGAGGATGGCGCCGCCCATCTGACGCCTTATCTCGACGTTCCCTCGCTGCGCATGGCCGCCGCCTTCGGCGGTCTGTTCCTGATCACCTTGTTGCTCGGCGGCCTGATCGGCCTCGTTGCTACGCACCTGGTGGATTATACCGGGCTTACCGGGACAGACCGGGTGCTGGGTCTGGTATTCGGGCTGGGGCGCGGCGCGGTGGTGATCGCCATTCTGGTGCTGGCGGCGGGGCTGACGCCCCTGCCCAAGGATCCCTGGTGGCAGCAATCGCGATTGTTGCCGCACTTCCAGGAGACCGCCCTGCGGCTGCGCGGCTGGCTGCCGCCGGAACTGGCCCAGAACTTTCGTTTTTGAGCGCGTTTCCCAACGACGGCGACCGCCGTCCCTTGCGGCAGGTACTCGCGGATGTGTGGAATCATCGGTATCGCAGGGCGTGGTCCGGTCAACCAGAGTCTGTTTGACGGGTTGACGGTATTGCAACATCGCGGTCAGGATGCGGCGGGCATCGTCACCTGCGATGATGGCCGCCTGTTCCTGCGCAAGGATAATGGCCTGGTGCGGGACGTGATCCGCACCCGCCACATGCGCGACCTGCACGGCAACACGGGCATTGGCCATGTTCGCTATCCGACCGCCGGCAGTTCGGATTCTGCCGAAGCCCAGCCGTTCTATGTCAATTCGCCGTTCGGCGTCACTCTGGCGCACAACGGCAATCTGACCAACGCCGCCCAGCTCAAGGATGAACTGTTCCGGTCCGACCGGCGCCACATCAACACCAACTCCGACTCGGAAATCCTGCTCAACGTGTTCGCCCACGAATTGCAGCAGCGTTCCCGGCTGTCGGTGGATGCCGAGGACATTTTCGCGGCGGTGGCGGCGGTGCATCGGCGGGTGCGGGGCGCTTACGCCGCCGTGGCGCTGATCGTCGGCTTCGGGCTGGTGGCGTTCCGCGATCCGTATGGCATCCGGCCGCTGGTGTTTGGCCGCCGCGAGACCGAGGAGGGCATGGAGTATATGGCCGCCTCCGAGAGCGTGGCGCTGGACGCGCTGGATTTTCGGCGCATCCGCGACGTGGCCCCCGGCGAGGCGGTGCTGTTTGATCTGGACGGACGCCTCCATACCCGCCAATGCGCCGACACTCCGATCTATTCGCCCTGCATTTTCGAGTACGTCTACCTGGCCCGGCCCGATTCGATCATGGATCAGGTGTCGGTGCACAAGGCCCGGCTGCGGATGGGCGAGCATTTGGCCGAGAAGATTCTGCGGGTCTGGCCGGACCAGGACATTGACGTGGTGATTCCGATCCCTGATACCAGCCGCACTGCCGCCCTGCAAATGGCCTCGATTCTGGGCCTCAAATACCGGGAAGGCTTCATCAAGAACCGCTACATCGCCCGGACCTTCATCATGCCGGGTCAGAAAACCCGCCGGAAATCGGTGCGGCAAAAACTGAATGCGATTGATCTGGAATTTCGCGGCAAGAATGTGCTGCTGGTGGACGACTCCATCGTGCGCGGCACCACGTCCGGGGAAATCATCCGCATGGCTCGTGAAGCCGGCGCGCATAAAGTCTACTTCGCTTCGGCGGCGCCGCCGGTGCGCTACCCCAACGTCTACGGCATTGACATGCCCGCCGCCCGCGAGCTGATCGCCCACGGCCGCACCGAGGAGGAAGTGGCGCGGGCCATCGGCGCCGATCATCTGATCTTCCAGGACCTGACCGATCTGGAGGAAGCGGTGCGGCGCGGCAATCCGGAACTCAAACGCTTCGATTCGTCCTGCTTCACCGGCGAGTACGTGACCGGCGATATTGATCGGGATTATCTCGATGATTTGGCGCGGGAACGGGCCGACTCCGCCAAGCTGGGCCGGCGCAGCACCGACAACGCCATTATTGATCTGCACAACCAATGAACCACTGCGATGATCCCGCTGAACTCGGTTTCGCCAGCCTGGCGGTGCGCGCCGGTCAGGTGCGCACGCACGAGGGCGAACACGCCGAGCCGTTGTTTCTCACTTCCAGCTTCGTATTCGCCAACGCGGCCGAAGCTGCCGCCCGTTTCAGCGCCGGCGAGGGCAACATCTATTCCCGCTTTACCAACCCGACGGTGCGAACGTTTCAGGACCGTCTGGCGGCGCTGGAAGGCGGCGACGCTTGTATCGCCACCGGTTCCGGGATGGCGGCGATTCTGGCCACCTGCATGGCGCTGCTGAACAGCGGCGACCATATCGTTTCGGCCAGCGGCGTGTTCGGCAGCACCATTTCGCTGTTCAATCAGTATCTCAGCAAATTTGGCGTTACTACGACTTACGTGCCGTTGAGCGATCCTGCCGCCTGGGCCGCCGCCATCCGTCCAGAAACCCGGTTGTTCTATCTGGAAACGCCGTCCAATCCGCTGATGGAACTGGCCGATATTCAAGCCCTGGCTGATCTGGCCCATGCCCATAACATTTTACTGGTGGTGGACAACTGCTTCTGCACGCCGGCGCTGCAACAGCCGTTCAAACTGGGCGCGGATCTGGTGATTCACTCCGGCACCAAGTATCTGGACGGGCAGGGGCGTTGTGTCGGCGGCGCGGTGGTGGGCGACGCTCAGCGGGTCGGCAAGGACATCTTCGGCTTCCTGCGCACTGCCGGTCCCAGTCTGAGTCCGTTCAACGCCTGGGTATTTCTCAAGGGTTTGGAAACGCTGGACCTGCGGATGCGCGCCCACAGCGCGGCGGCGCTGCAACTGGCGCAATGGCTGGAAACCCAGCCGGCGGTGGAGCGGGTCTACTATCCCGGTCTACCTTCGCATCCGCAGCATGAACTGGCGAAACGGCAGCAGAGCGGTTTTGGCGGCATTGTGTCTTTCGAGGTGCGCGGCGGGCGGGAAGCGGCCTGGCAACTCATTGACGCCACCCGGCTGATTTCGATCACCGCCAATCTGGGGGATGCTAAATCCACCATCACCCATCCTGCCACGACCACGCATGGCCGGCTGACGCCTGCAGAACGGGAACGCGCCGGTATTCGGGAGGCGCTGGTGCGGATTTCGGTGGGGCTGGAAACGGTGACGGACGTGCAAGCCGATCTGGAGCGTGGTTTGCGGCGGCTCGCCCCTCTCCCCCGGCCCCTCTCCCACGAGGGGAGAGGGGAGTAAATGATCAAAGCGATCACTTTTGACCTGGACGATACTCTGTGGGAGATCTGGCCGGTGGTGGAGCGGGCCGAGGACCTGTTGCATGACTGGCTGGCGGCGCGTTACCCCCGCATCCCGGCGCGGTTCACGCCGCTGGAGTTGCGGGAACTGTCGGATGAAGTGAGCGCCGCCCGCCCGGAACTCGCCCATGACCGCACCCTGCTGCGTAAGGAGGCGTTAGGGCTGGCGGCGCGGCGAGCGGGTTATGCGGAGTTTGATGTCGAAGGGGCGTTTGCGGTGTACTTCATCGCCCGCAACGCGGTAGAACCGTTCGCCGAGGTGCGGCCCACGCTGGAGCGACTGGGCCAACGTTATACCCTGGCGTCGCTCTCCAACGGTAATGCGGACCTGCGGCTGATCGGCCTGGACGATTTGTTCAGCCTCTCGCTCAACGCGATTGAGGTGGGTGCGGCCAAGCCGGAACCGCTGATGTTTCAGGAAATCTGCCGGTTGCTGCGGGTGTCGCCTGACCAGATTGTGCATGTCGGCGATGACCCGGAACATGACGTGCAAGGTGGCCGGAACGCCGGTTTTCGCACGGTGTGGGTCAATCGCACCGGCCGGGACTGGCCCGGCGGCGGGCGGGCGGATGCGGAGATCAGCGATCTGGCGGAACTTGAGGCGGTGCTGGCCGCCTGGGAACAGCGCGGCTGAACCCGGCCAGCCGGAAACCCAGCATTGATCTGAGGGGCCCACGGAAAACACGGAAGGAAAGAAAAAAGGACGGAAAGAAGAAAATAAAAGGATCGGGTCCACGGAAGACACGGAAAACACGGAAGTAAGGAAAAACATAAAGGCGGAAATGAAGAAAACAAATGAACGCTTGGGCGGCCGCTTCGCTCCAACCCAGCCTACTCCTTAGGTGATTTCCTGGAAAGATTATACCTGTAGGACCCGTAGGGACACGGCGCCGCCGTGTCCCTACAGAGGTCGGCCTGGTAAGGTCTTTTATGGAAATCGCCTTAAGTCTTGCTGTTTTCCTTCCGTGTCTTCCGTGTCTTCCGTGGACCCCATCTTTCATTTATTTTCTTCATTTCCTTCCGTGCCTTCCGTATCTTCCGTGGACCCTGTCCTTACCACGGAATCGGCTGGCCGTCCCGGAAAAAGCCGCCGGTTGGCCCATCATCGGGCAGGGTGGCGGCCCAGACGATGCCGGCGACGCCCTGTTCCACGGTTCGTTCGGCCTGGGGGCCGCCCATGTCGGTGCGCACCCAGCCGGGGCAGACCGAATTGACCAGGATGTTATAGTCTCGGGTTTCCGCCGCCAGGATGCGGGTCAGGGCGTTCAGGGCGGTCTTGGAAATCCGGTAGGCCGGCGACTTGCCTTCCATCTCGCTCAACTGGCCCATGCCGCTGGAGACGTTGACGATGCGGCCGTAGTGTTGCTGCTTCATCAGCGGCGTCAGTTCCTGCGCCAGCAGCAGAGGACCATACAGATTGGTTTTCAGGGTGGCGGTCAGGGTTTCCAGGCTGGTGGCGAATACGCTGGCGCCGCCGATTTCCTCGGCACCGTGGCTGTCGAGATAAACCCCGGCGTTGTTGACCAGGATGTCTACCCGGCCGTAGCGGCTGTGAATGAAGCCGCCCAGGTCGGCGACGCTGCTTTCCGAGGTGACATCCAGCGGGTGAAATGCGACGTCCAGGCCCTCGTCCGCCAGTTTTTCCAGGGCGATCTCCCCTTTGCCGGCGCTGCGGCTGGTGAGGATGACGCGGATGTCGCGCTTGGCGAGTTGCCGGGCCGTTTCCAGCCCCAGGCCGCGATTGGCTCCGGTGACCACCGCGACCGGCTTGCTGCTCTTACCGTTCAACATTGTTTTGCCCCCTTTTAGCTGCTCTGCCGCTCTCGAACCGCTCCAGGTTCTCAACGGAAATGCCGTGTTGTTTTATTAACACGATCTTGTTGTAAATACTAACAGTATCCGGGCGGTATTGACATCCTGATCCCGTTTCCCGGATTCGAACATCTGCTGAATGGCATCGGCGTGCAGGCTGGAAAAGTGTTCGGGCCAGGTAAAGCGGGCCTTGGCCCAGGCCCAGAGTACGGGGTTTGGGCTTGGTGGGCGCCAACGCCACCCGTCGCGCCACCGGCTTGCCGGCGCGCGCAATCAGAATTTCTTCACCCGCCGCCGCCTGATCAACAAATCGGGAAAGGTACGTTT
>CALMNY010000538.1 GCA_937872125.1 uncultured Candidatus Competibacteraceae bacterium
AGAAGTTGAAACGCCGCCGTTATTAACCCGGTTTCGCTTAGGCAAGCCTACGTATCAGGGGGATCGTTATGCGGCGGTTCCAGGTTTGCCGCTTTCTGTGTCCCTGAGCACGCCTGCCTTGTACCGGGATTATATCGGGCGGGCGTTGCCGCAGATTTATCGTGTTTATCTGATTGGAGGAACCGACCCTGTTGAGGTAATGGCGTCGTTTATCAGCATCCGCAAAACCAGTGAAAATCTGGCGGTGACTGTAGTCGTACCCGGTTTTAGCGAAGCGGATTTAACGGCGATTGAAGCCCTGGAAGAGGGAACAATCGTCATTCAGAAAGGCATCCGCTGGCCGAATGGATCGGAGCAACTGGATACGTTGGTGGAAATCGCGCTCAGCGGGTTTCGGTATGATTGCGGCGCCCGTTCCCAATCCTTGACGTTGCTGGGGGCCGGCGCCGCATCCGGCACGCACACCACTACCCGCCGCCTGACCGGGATCAGCTATCGCAACAGTAGCGACGGGATCCGCCGAATCCGTTGCGCCCTGGACACCTATGTGCAGCCCGGCGATACCGCTGATCTGGGCAATGACGAAACTCTGGTGGTGGGGGACGTGTCGCTGACCATCCGCCCCGATCAGGCCTTGATGGAACTGGTCGAGGCGGTGCCGTAATGGCCGGTATCGTTTATACCTCCGGTGTACCGGGCGCAGCCCCAAATTACTATGCGCTACGCGGCTATAACCTGGAGACCGGCGACGCCGTAGTTTCGATTACGCACACCTACAATATTTACGGTTTGGCGGTAGATGGACAAGGGAATCTGCTATTTGGCAATGCCGATTCTTCTGGCGGATACAACATCTTCAAGTATACCAACAGCGGGTCGGAGATTTGGAAAAAACAGCATAGCAATCGAGTAATTTGGGCCGTCGCAACCGATAAAGCCGGCAACTCCTACTTTGCAGGAGAAAAAACCACTACCTCGATTACAACTCGCAAATTTAACGCTGCTGGCACCGAGCAATGGACAGCAAACCATGATGCGACCGTCTACGCGATTGCGGTTGATGCGTCTGGCAACGTTTACACCGTAGGGGATGTCTCTGGGGGGAGCGTTACTACCCGCAAATACAACAGCAGCGGCACGGAACAATGGACGGCCAATCACGGGGCCACCGTGCGCGCGATTGCCGTAGACAGTTCCGGCAATGTTTATACCTATTGGCATTCGGCGAGCTGTTATCATTTGCGCCAATACAACAGCAGCGGCACGTTGCAATGGTCGTCCGATACGGGCGGTACGGGTTATGGGATTGCGCTGGATAGCGATGGTAATTGCTATGTGTGTTTGTATGACGGATACGTCAAAAAGTTTAACGCTTCCGGGACTGAGATTACAACGGGGGGGTTCCCGATTACGATTGCCATGACACTACGCGCGATTAAAGTAGATCAGTTTGGTGATATTTTTGTCGGCGGTGGGGTATCCTACAACAAAACTCTGATCAAATTGAACAGCAGTGGCGTCGAGCAGTGGCGCAAAAACCACGGCGCTACTGTTGTTGGCCTGGCGCTGTATGAAGCGGTGGTAGCGCCCGGCCTTTCTATGGGCGTCGCCCTCGGCACGCCGGTTAGCGTCGTATCTACGATGGTCCCGGCCCTATCGCTCCCGCTGGTTCTGGCGCTTCCTATTACCCCGTCCAGTCACCCGGAACCCCTGGACATCCACACGTTGCCGCCGGGCGCCACGCTGATTTATCGCTGTTATGTGGGCAGCGCTACCGGGGCCTTTCTGGAGTATCCATTCCGCGCGCTCCAGTGTCGGCGGCGGCGGAATGATTCGACTTGGCTCAATGTTGAATTGCCCGGCGTAACCCCAACGCAGGCGGCAACGCTTCTGAACTGCGTAGATCATGCGCTCGTGATTTATGTCGGAATGCGGCAAAAGGACGTTGAAACACGCGGCGAATTTCTGTATGCCGTAGTCACCTCGGTGGAGTATGAGCAGGCGCCGTTTCGCAGTGTCGCCCGCTTAACCGGGCGGGTAGCGGCGGTTAACGAAACTTTGCAAACTCGCGCCTTGCTGGGGGTAACGAGCGTACAAAATGAGGATGGCCGGGAGCGGGTACGCTGCGCGTGCATTGATTATCGGCTGCGGCCCGGCGATACCGTGACGGTAGGTACCACGTCTTTTGTCGCGTATCGCGTGGCCTACCAGATCGCGCCCGCGCAACAATGGATGGAGGTCGAGGCGGAGCCGCTGTAATGGGACAAGCCATCATTACCGCGAACATCGGCGCCGGACTGTACCGAATCCGGCCTCTTTGGGACCTGACCGCGCTGGAGCGGGAGTTGGTCGCCTTGAAAGTGGCCGAGTCAGAATATCTGGCGCTGATCGCACGGGCGATTGATACGCGCGATCAACTGGCGGATGCCGTCGTGCTGGCGCGGGAGGCCGTAGCAGCGGTCATCCAGCAATGGCAAGACAATCTGATCCGGCGCGGGCAGGAACAGCCGGGCGGCTTGCTGCCCGATCCGCCGACCGACCCGGAAACCGGCGATCCCTGGGAAGACCCCGACCGCGCCCAGGAGGCGCCGGTACTGGATGCCCTCAACGCCGCCCGCACGGCGGCCAGTCTCAGCACGGTTAGTCGGGATGACCGACTGGATGAGGCGTGCCGGGCGCACCTGCGCTACCAGGCCAACACCGGCGGAATCGGGCATCTGGGGGTTTACGGCTCCAAACCGGCCGACCGCGCCACCTGGGCGGGATATTACACGCCGGACACGATCCACGAGCTGCTGACCTACGGCGCCACTACCGGCGCGGAGGCCGCTGCCCAAATGCTGGCCGGCGCAGCTACGGAGGCGCTGGATGCTGAGGTCACGCACGCCGGGGTAGCCCATCGGTATGCAGACCGCCACCCCAGCAGCTATCTGTGGGCTGTACTGGTCGCCAGCGCTGCCGCTGAATCCGGTAGCGCTGGCGTCGAAGACGATCCTGCCAAAACCGCCGCCGCCAACACAGAAGATGCGCTGCGCGATATTACCGCGCCGGAACGCGACACCCTCAAACCCATGAAGCTGGCCGAAGTCGTGCGCGCATTTGGGCTGGCTCAGCAAAAGTATCTGGCCGCACAAAAAGAAGTCGAGCGGCTGATGGCGGAAAAGCTGGTACGGCTGCATCGGATCGCCGATCTGGAAGAACTGCAAGACTCGCTGGAAGGGATGGCGCCGATTGACTGCTGGTGCTGTACGTACACGACCACCCTGGCGGTCGGCGCTACGGTCAATACGATGGAAGTACCAGGATGGTATCTAGCGGATGGACTGAACAAGCTCAGCACCTTGTACACCGGAACTGAGTCTGAACAAACCGTAGGCTGGGTAGAGCGCAGCATCAATATCGCCGCCACCGGCACCGGCGCGGCACCGGATTATGGCCGACTGAAACCCGCCGAAACGATGACGGCGGCGGCCGTCGCTTACGACTATGCACTGGAGCCGGGACAGCTCAAGTGGAAACCGTTCTGGCGCTACGGAATCATCACCGCCAAGAGCGGCAACACCTGCACAGTTGCCCTCAACGCGGTGGACGCGCGGCAGTTGGCGGGGGAAAAACGGCGGCGTGGCGGCTATGGCTCAGCGGAGCTGGATATCAACGCTACTGCTACTCTGACCAACGTCGAAATCAGCTATCCGCCGTGCAACGGCGCGGCGTTTTTAGTGGACGATGAGGTCGTTGTTGAATTTTCCGGGTTTGATCGCACCAAGCCTGCTGTGGTCGGGTTTCGCCGCGAGCCGCGTGCGTGTTTGACTCGATTTAGCTGGGAACAAATTTCATAAAAAACCCGCCGAGGGGCGGGTTTGTGGGTGGTGGGCTTTTACTTTTTCGCCGC
>CALMNY010000539.1 GCA_937872125.1 uncultured Candidatus Competibacteraceae bacterium
CGTGGCCGGCGCTGAGTTCAGACAATCCGTGGAGACTTTTAATGACTGTGGCAATTCTATCGCTGGTGGCTGGCCTGCTAGGTCTGGCTGCCGCCGCGATGCTGTATCGCTGGATCGTCCAGCAATCCACCGGCGACCCCCTCATGGGGTCCATCGCCGATGAGATCCATCTGGGCGCGATGACCTATTTGCGGGCGCAATACACCAAGATTGGCATCTTCGCCCTGGTGGTGGCGATGCTGCTGTCCATGCAGCATGGCTTTGGCACCAGCGTGGCGTTTCTGATGGGCGCGCTGACCTCGGCGCTGGCCGGCCTGGTCGGGATGCAGGCGGCCACCAAGGCCAACGTTCGCACTACCGCGGCGGCGCGCGAACAGGGCGCGGGCGCGGCGTTGTTGATGACCTTTAACGGCGGCGCGGTGATGGGCCTGGCCGTGGCCAGCTTCGGGCTGCTGGGCCTGGGTATTCTGTTCTTCTTCCTGTCCGCCCAATTCGCCGTTGATCCCAATTCGGCGTCCACCATCTGGGGCTTCTCGATGGGCGCTTCGTCCATTGCGCTGTTCGCCCGGGTCGGCGGCGGCATCTTCACCAAGGCCGCTGACGTCGGCTCCGATCTGGTTGGCAAGGTCGAGGCCGGCATCCCCGAAGACGATCCGCGCAACCCTGGCGTCATCGCCGACAACGTGGGCGACAACGTCGGCGACATCGCTGGCATGGGCGCGGATATCTACGAATCCTATGTGGGAGCGATGGTGGCGGCCATCACCCTGGCGGCGACTTCCGCCGCTACTGAGTTGACTCATTACTTCGGCGATGGCGTGAGCCGCCCGATGCTGCTGGCCTTGCCGCTGGCGCTGGCGAGCATCGGCCTGGTGTCCTCGCTGGTGGGTATTTACGGCATGTCCGCGTTTAGAAAGCAGGGGCCAGAACAGGCGCTGGCGATTTCCGAATTCAGCGCCGCCGGCGTGTTCCTGCTGCTGACCCTGCTGACGATGATGATCTTCGGCTATGGCTGGTCGCTGTTCGCCGCCATCATCGCCGGCAATCTGGCCGGCATCGCCATTGGGCGGGCGGCCTGGTACTACACCTCGTCCAAGCCGGTGACCAAGATCATCACCGCCTCCAAGACCGGGCCGGCGACCAACATCATCACCGGCCTGGCGGTGGGCATGGAAAGCTGTGCGGTGCCGATCCTGGTGATCGTCGCGGCGATCTTCGTGGCCTACGAGACCGCTGGCCAGTACGGCATCGCCATTGCGGCGGTGGGGATGCTGTCCACCGCCGGCGTGACCATGACGATTGATGCCTCTGGCCCGATTTCTGACAACGCCGGCGGCATCGCCGAGATGTCGCATCAGCCCCCGGAAGTCCGCAAGATCACCGACCACCTCGACGCCATCGGCAACACCACCGCCGCCACCGGCAAGGGCTTCGCCATCGGTTCGGCGGCGCTGACCGCGCTGGCGCTGTTCGTCGCCTATAAGGAAGCGGTTGAACTGGCGGTCGGCAAGCCCATCATCATGGACATCACCGAACCGCGCGTGGTGATCGGGGTGCTGCTGGGCGGCATGGTGGTCATGCTGGCCGCGGCCATGACCATGAGTTCGGTGGGCCGGGCGGCGATGGAGATGGTGACGGAAATCCGCCGTCAGTTCCGCGAAATTCCTGGCCTGCTGCAAGGCACCGCCAAGCCCGACACCGCCCGCTGCGTGACGATCTCGACCGACGCGGCCCTGCGCGAAATGGTTCCCCCGGGGATGCTGGCCGTGCTGGCGCCGGTGATTGTCGGCTTTTTCCTCGGACCCGTCGCGCTGGGCGGCATGTTGCTGGGCGCGCTGCTGACAGGCGTGGTCATGGCGCTGTTGATGGCCAACGCCGGCGGCGCGTGGGACAACGCCAAAAAGGCGATTGAAGCCGGCGAACTCAAGGGCGAGCGCAAGGGCGGCGACGCCCATGCAGCGGCGGTGATCGGCGACACCGTGGGCGATCCGTTCAAGGACACCAGCGGCCCGGCCATGAACATCCTGGTCAAGCTGCTCTCCATCGTTTCCCTGATCCTGGTGCCGTTCATTACCTGACCGGGTTGCCCCCCTCACCCCCTCCTCTCTCCCGCCAGGGGAGAGGGGAGTTTGGGTCCCCGGTTCCCCACGTCATCCCGGCGGGCGGGCAAACCCCGCCGCCAGTTCCTCCAAACTGCTGACCACCAGGTCCGGCTCGACCTCCCAGGGATCGAACACCGCCTCTGCCTGACGCTTGACCCAGACGGCGCGCAGGCCGATGGCCTTGGCCCCGATCACGTCCCAGGCATTGCTGGACACCAGCCAGGTTTCCGCCGGTGCGCGCCCGGTTCGCTTCGCCAGGTATTCATAAACCGCCGGATCGGGTTTGAAGGTGCGCAGGTCGTCTACGCTGACCACGTCTTCCAGCAGCGGCAACACGCCGGCATTGGCCAGCAGCGCCCGAATGCTGGCTTCCACCCCGTTCGAAAACGCCACCAGCCGATGGCCTTGCGCCTTGAGCGCGGTCAGGCTGGCGGTGACCTCCGGAAACAGCGGCAGGTACAGATAGGCTTCCAACAGCCGGTCCCGGTCCGATTCCGGCAATTCACAGCGCAAGGTCTGCTGGGTGTAGCGCAGCGCCTGCCGGGTGCAGGCGTCGAAATCAACATAGCGCCGCATCAGGCCGCGCCGGAATGAATACTCCAGTTGTTTGCTCCGCCACAGCACGGCGAACCGGTCGGCTTGTTCGCCGACCAGCGCCCGCAGCGGCTCGGCCATCGCCAGCGGGTCCACCAGCGTGCCGTAAACATCGAATCCCAAAGCGTAAAACGTTTCCACAAAGTCCCCTTTGTCCGAAGCTGACATTCCGCCCGTCGCCTGGCTTAATCCGCCCGGACGACCGCAACCGCCAGCAGCAGCCAGGCCGCCAGCAAGGCCACGCCGCCCACGGGAGTGAGGACTCCCAGCCCGCGAATGCCGCTCAGGCTCAGGGCGTACAGGCTGCCCGAGAATAACAGCAGGCCGGCGGCCATCAGAATGCCGGCCCAGCGCAGCGTTCCCGAAGCGGGAAGATGCAACGCCAGCAAGCCGACCGCCAGCAGTCCCAGGGCATGAATAAAATGATAGTTCACGGCGGTTTCATACGTCGCCATCAGTTCGGGGGCCAGCGTCTGTTTCAGGGCGTGTGCGCCGAACGCGCCCAGCGCCACCGCCAGCAACATCCCGATGCTGCCGAGGGCCAGAAAGATTTTCGCCAGCGGAGTCATGTCAACGGTTCACCTCGCCCGGTTGCAACTCCACCCGGTTTTGTTTCTGGTTATAGCCCAGCCGGGCGATGACTTCGTAATCCAGTTCTGCCTTGTCGCCGGCGGGGATGTCGGTCTCGAATTGCACGGTCTGGAAATCGTGCAGGGTCGGATTCAGCCGGCTGCGGAACACGATGTCGCCCGGATATTCGCGGCGGATTTGCACATGGATGGGTTTGCGGGTGTAGTTGCGGATTTTCTGCCGGTAGGTCGTATGCTCGTCCCAGCCGGCCACCTGGCTGTCCAGTTCCAGCTTGAACCCGTCCTCGCCCAGCTTGCGGTAGAGATTGCCGCCCTTGATCTGGAACCACAGGTTGTCGCGGTAGACCTTCTGCTTGAGCAACTCGAACACCACCGCCGGATCGGGACCGAGATTCAGTTCGATCTTGTCGCCGATGGGGACATATTTGAGATTCTGCGCCGCCAGATAACTCAAGCCGTCGCGGCCATTGGCGCGGAATACCCGCAGCATCCCGTCCGGCAGCGGCGTGCTGCCCAATTTGGAGGCGGTGTCGTTGCGCAACAGATAGAGCCGGGTGAGTGGCTCGCCGTACTCGCGGGGACGATAGCGGTATTCAACCGTCATCGGCACACCCGCCGCCTCGAAGCTGCGCAGGCGCTTGGCCCAGCCGTTGGGCACGGTTTCCGTCCCTTCGATGGTGTAAATGAAGTATTCGCTCAGTCCCTCCTTGATGATTTCCTTGGGCGCTTCCATCTCTTGCATTGCGCCCGCCGCCATGTCCATGGCCATCATGGGTGCGGGCGCAGCGGGCGCCATCATCTTGCGGCCCGCTTTCTGGCGCAGTTCCCGATAGTCCTCCTCGTTGACTTCATCCTTGACCCGCCCGACCGGCACTTTCGCCAGTTCGGCGATCTTCTCCACCAGATTGATCGTGCCCACCACCAGCCGCACCTGGGCGTTTTCGTAGTCCTCGCCGGAACGATTGTTGACCCGCACGAAGCTTTCCAGTCGCAACGTCTTTTCCTCAGCATCGGCGATAGCGACATAGTCCGCCGCCCACGAAATGCCGGAGGTGAAATAGCTGATTTCGATGGTCGCCTCGCGGTTGGCGTCGCTGTGCACGTTCCAGTACAGCATCTGCGGCTTGTCGTGCGGGAACGTGGTGTCGAGTACGTCCAGACCGGCTTTCGGTTCACGGAATTTGAGTTCCACCGAGGTCGGGTCAATCAGGGTGTTGGCCCAGGAGAATTGCAGGGGATTGACGCCTTGTTTGAAAGTCACCACCCGTGTTTCCCGGACCAGGGTCAGGTCCTCGGAGTTGTAGATGGTCAGTTGCACCGTGCTCCGGGTGGGCACGGTGGCGAGATCCACGTTGCGGGCCAGCAGCGCCAGCGGCAGCAGCAACCCGAACAGGCCCAGCAGAACACGAACGGTCAGGTTAGGGGTCATGGCGCTCACCATTCGTTATTCAGAGTTAGCCGCAGGGTGTGAATCTGCTTTTTGGCCTGGCCATCGGCGGCGCGGGCCGGCAAATCCACATGGAACAACAGCTTGTCGGCGTCGCTCTTTTCCGGGTCGGGGGTGCGCAGGCTGCCGTCGCCCAGTTGCCATTCCGGGTCGCGGCCATTGTCGCCGCGAATCTGATCGCGGATCTGGCGAACGCTTTCGGCAATATCCAGCGTAACTGGCGCATCCTTGAAGTTCTCGATCTCGTATTTCAGAGTCACGTCGTAGCGGTACAGATTGCCGGCGATGCGCTGGCGCTCGTTGCGGTCCACCGTGCGGCGCACCGCAATGTCGCGGGCCAGGCCCAGATACAGCTTGAGTTCGTCATCGGGCGCGGTGAACTTGCCGCGATCCTCGCCCAGAAACGCCGCGCCGCCCTTGCCGTCGTCCTGGAAAATGCGGGCCTTGCCTTCCGGCAGCGGCTCTTTGCCCAATTCGCCGCCAGCGTTCTTGACCACGTAGTGCATCGGCACGTTGAGCTTGTCCTGAGCGCGGTCGAGATAGCCGAACTCCACGGGATGGGTGGTGTAAGTCTTGCGCACCGGCACGCTGGCGAAACGGTCCAGTTGCACTTCCCTGGTTTCATTCAGGCCCAGCGGCTTGCCGAACCGCTCGCCCACGCCGGCCCAGAACTCGGCGGCGTCGTAGGCTTCGTTGGCGTTATTGTTGACCCGCAGGTATTGCGCCAGATTCAGCGCCTTCTCGTCGTGGTCGGCCACCGCGCGGTAATGAAAATCCTTGCTCAGCCCGCCCAGGACGTAGCTGATGCGCACTCGCGCCGCGCCGGAGGCGCTGGCGGCCACTGCCCAGACCAGGGCGTTCTCATTGGGCGGATAGCTGACCGACAGCACTTTGGCGTCGAGCGGTTGATCGGCGGGCGGCGGCAGGATGCGCAGCACCAGCGTGTCGGGATCAATGCGGGTGTTGGCCCAGGAAAAATCCACCTGATTGACGCCCTTGACCAGGGGAACGATGCGCTCCTCTTCGACCAGAGCGATCTGGGGATGATCGAGCTGGATTTCCACCCGCTCGCGCACCGGCAGGGTGGTGAGCTTGATGCGGGCCAGCACGTCCAGCGGCATGGTTCCAAGCAGCAGAATGCCCAGCGGATACAACCATCGAGTTCGGTTCATCGGTCGCAGCCTCCAACAGGTTGAGCGTACAGGTATAAACATAAACGCTGGCAAGCGACTTTGGGGTTATGCGAAAGGTTCCTTGTTGTTCCCGCGCCGACGCGGAAACTGGCCTTAGGTCTCGATCCAGCCCGCCAGCGTCCACGATAAAAAGGTGTAGCCGAGCGCGCCGAACGCGCCGACCCAGAGTGGAAGATCAAGCGCATGACGCAGGATGTGGGCCATGATGGCGATGCTCCATGCGGTCAGCCCCAACAGCAGCAACCAGGGTAGCTGGACATCACCGGCCGAGCTTTGCCAAACGATCCAGGTCACTAACGGCAACATCAGCAGGCCCATCAGCGTACCCGTTCCGGTCAGGGCGCTCAGGGTCTGCTCGAACCGCCGGGGATGCCGCCGCGCCAGCAGCGCCAGATGCAGCAACCCGGCCATCAGCACGAGATCCAGCAGGATTTGCAGGATCGCCACCGGGAACGGCGTGCTCAGCAGCAGCATCGCCAGCCCGGCCAGCGCATAGCCCAGCAGGCACAGTTTCAGCAGCGCCATCCCGGCGGGCACATCCTGCGGACCCTTGCGAAACAGGCAGATATCGAAGAACAGATCGAACAGGGCGCGCATGGCGTTAATGGGGCTTCTGGTCCAGTTGCGTGGTCAGTTCGCGCAATTCGGACGCGATATCCACTGGATAAGGTGGGGCGGTTTCATCTGTGCGCAGAGCGGCGGGCAGCGCCGCCAGTTGCGCCCGCACCCGGTCGCGGATCACGCTTAACGGTTCTGGCGGTTGCAGTCGCCGGCCCTGTGTCATCACCGGCCTCAGCAACGGCTGGCCCGGCTGAGGATAGTGCTCCAATCCCAGACAATCGCCCGCCAAGGTTCCATCCGCCGCAACCCGACGATAAACCTGCTTGCGGCCTGGCCAGGTCGCCTTGCCCTCGGACCGCTTGCGCCGGGGCTGACCGGCGTATTCTTGCAGCTTGTAAACCATGTCCAGCGTGGGCGCGTCGGTCGAGGCGTCCAGCCGGGTGCCGACGCCGAACCCATCAAGCGGCGCTTCAGCAGCCAGCAGGGCGCGGATGCGGTGTTCGTCGAGATCGCCGCTGCCGAGCAGGGTGACATGGGTCAGGCCGCCGGCGTCGAGAATCCGCCGGACCTGCCGGGCGTGTTCGGCCAGATCGCCGCTGTCAATCCGCACGCCTTTGATGGCGATGCCGCGTTCGCGCAGACGCGGCGCCAGTTGCACCAGCTTGTAAGCGGCGGCTTCGGTGTCATAGGTGTCGAGCAGCAGAGTCACGTTGCCCGGCTGGGCGGCGGCGAAGCGTTCGAAGGCGTCTTCCTCACGGTCGTGGGCCTGAATCAGCGAATGAGCCATGGTGCCGAAGATCGGGATGCCGAATTGCATCCCGGCCAGCACGGTAGCGGTGCCGGCGAACCCGGTCAGATAACTGGCCCGCGCCGCCAGCAGGCCCGCCTCGGCGCCGTGGGCGCGGCGCAGGCCGAAATCTACCAGCAGTTTGCCGGCGGCGGCCAGTACGCAGCGGGCGGCCTTGGACGCAATCAAGGTCTGGTAGTGCAGCAGGTTGATCAGCCGGCTTTCCACCAACTGCGCCTGCGGCAATGGCGCGATGACCCGCAGAATCGGTTCGTTGGCGAAGAATGCCGTCCCTTCCGGCAGGGCCTGGACCGCGCCGGTGAAGCGGAAGTCGGCCAGCGCCGCTACGAAGTCGGCGCTAAAGCGGCCGGTGCTGGCCAGCCAGTCTTGCTCCTCAGCGGTAAAGCATAGATTCTCCAGGTAATCCAGCGCCTGCTCCAGGCCGGCGGCCAGCAGAAAATTGCGCTCCGGCGGCAGGCGGCGCACAAATAGTTCGAACACGGCCGTTTCATTCATGCGCTCGGCGTGGTAAGTCTGGAGCATGGTGAGCTGATACAGGTCGGTCAGCAACACGCTATCGGCAATGGTCATGGCGGCGCCTTGAGGTGGAAGGCTAAAGGCTAAAGGCTTCGTCGCGGGGCTTCGGGGATTTACCATTTAATACTAGAGGGCAAATCGAAAATGAGTACGCCGGAAATTTTAACCGAACGGGAAGAAGGCGTGTTGCGGGTTTGTATTCACCGTCCCGACAAGAAAAACGCCCTGACGCTGGCGATGTATGCGGCGCTAACCGCTGCTTTGAACGAGGCTGCCCAGGATGCTGCTATCCGGGCGGTGGTGCTAACCGGCAGCGGCGATAGTTTCAGCAGCGGCAACGACATCGCCGATTTTCTGGCGGCTCCGCCCGCTGGTGAGGATAGCCCGGTCTTTCAATTCCTGGCCGCGCTACGCCAGTTCGACAAGCCGCTGATTGCGGCGGTGAACGGTCTGGCGGTCGGCATCGGGGTGACGATGCTGCTGCACTGCGACCTGATCTATGCCCAGGCCGGGATTACCCTGGCGATGCCGTTCGTCAATCTCGGCCTGTGCCCGGAAGGCGGCTCCAGCCTGCTGCTGCCGCGCCTGATCGGTTATCCGCGTGCGGCGGAGCTGTTGCTGCTGGGCGAGCCGTTCAGCGCCGAACAGGCGCTGGAATGGGGGCTGATCAACGGCATCGGCGCGGACACCGATGCGACGCTGGAACTGGCGCTGGGCCGGGCGCAGCGACTGGCCCGGCAACCCGCCGCCGCGGTGCGCCTGGCCAAGAGGCTGCTCAAGCGTAATGAGGCCGAAACCTTGCGGGAGACGATTGCGCTGGAAGGCCGCCATTTCATCGAGCTGTTGAACTCGCCGGAAGCGGCGGCGGCGTTGCGGGCCTTCGTGGAGCGCCGCCGGGCGTAATGCTGATTTCATATAGGTTTCAGGCGATTTCCAAGTAGGCGGTGCCCGACCGACCTCTGTAGGGACACGGCGCCGCCGTGTCCCTACTCCCCATCCTTCGCCAGGGCCAGGGTTCGGATCAGGTCCGAGAGCGACTCCGCTTCAAGCTTTTCCATCACCCGCTTGCGGTGGATTTCCACCGTGGACAGGCTGATGCCCAGTTCAGCGGCGATCACCTTGTTGTACTGACCGGACGCGGCGCGCTCCAGCACCTCCCGCTCGCGCGCCGACAGCAGGGCCAGCCGCGCCTGGGCTTCGGCGCGGCTGGCCTGGCGCCGCCGTTGCCGGGCATCGAGCGCCAGCGCCTCCCGAACCCGCTCCAGCAAGGTCTCCCCCTGAAACGGCTTCTCGATGAAATCGAACGCGCCGCCTTTCATCGCCCGGATCGCCATCGGCACATCGCCATGACCGGTCATGAACAGGATCGGCATGTGACAGCCTTGCGCCCGGAGCTGCTTTTGCAAATCCAGGCCGCTCATGCCCGGCATTCGCACGTCCAGCACCAGACAACCGGCTTGCTGGGCGGCGCTGGACCCCAGGAACGCGGCGGCGCTGGCGAAAGTTGCTACCTTTAACCCGCTGGTTCGCAGCAATAAGCTGACGGCGTCGCGCACGGCCGGGTCGTCATCAACGATGAAAACAGTAGGAGTCGCGTCATTCATGCGGGGATGGCGCTTGATAACCGTGGTAGACCGGCAGGGTGAAATGAAACGACATCCCCTGATCGGGATTGGGCGTCGCCCAGAGCTGGCCTCCCTGGGATTCGATGATCGAGCGACTGGCCGGCAGCCCCAGCCCCATGCCGCCCGGCTTGGTGCTGAAGAAGGGCTGAAACAGACGTTCAGCGGCTTCCGGACTGAGGCCGGGTCCGTTGTCGGACAGGGTGATCAGCACGGTATCCGGGTCCTCCAGCGCCGTGCGCACGATCAGCGAGCGTGGTTCCGCAGTTGTTTCATACATTGCTTCGATCGCGTTGCGCATCAGGTAGAGCACTACTAACTGGGTTTGGATATTGTTGGCCAGGACTACCGGCAGCGGTGTCGCCAGTTCGAGTTGCAAGGTCACCCCGCCCCAGTGCAATTCCAGTTCTGCGTAGTGAACGACGGCGTGGATCAGGGCATTGAGATCAAGTGCAGTCCGAGCGGTGGGATGCTTGTGCACCAGGTCGCGCAGGTGCCGGATGATGTCGCCGGCCCGCAGGCCCTGCTTGGCGACTTCTTCGAGCACGCCGGTCAGTTCCCGGGGGTCAATCCGGTCCTGCCGCAGCAGCCCCAGACAGGCCTGGGCATAGGCGACAATCGCCGCCAGCGGCTGATTGATGTCATGCGCCAGGTTGGACGCCATCTCGACCGCCAGGCTGAGCCGTGAGGTCTTGGCCAATTCCACTTGTTGCCGGCGCAATTGGTCCTCGGCCAGTTTACGGGCGGTGATGTCCTCCGCCAGCCCGGCGATGCGGTAGGCGTAACCCGCCGCGTCGCGGATCGGAAAGCCACGATCCCGGATCCAGCGCACCGCGCCATCGGGCTGGACGATTCGATACTCCTCGTCGAGCCGGCCGGATTCGAGCTTTGCTACGTGCGCCGCGTGGATGCGCGCCCGGTCGTCGGGATGCACGGCCTCAATCCATTCCAGCGGCCGCTCCAGCAGGTTTTGCGCAGAGCGTCCCCAGATCTCCTCGTAGGCCGGACTGACGTAGAGCAGCCGTTCCTCGGTAATCCCGTAGACCCAGAACACCTCCCGGATATGCTCGGTCAGTTGGCGAAACCGTTCCTCGCTGTCACGCAGCGCGCATTCCACCTGGATGCGGGCGGCGATCTGATCCTGGAGCGCCTGGTTGGCGGCGGTTAATTCCGCCGTGCGCGCCTGAACCCGTTCCTCCAGTTCGTCGTTGGCGCGTTGCCATTGCGCCTCGGTCCGTTTCAGGACGGTGCTGTCACGGGAGATGCCGATGATGCCGATGATGTGACCGGCGGCGTCGCGCCAGGGCCATTTGGTGGTCCGGAAGAGGAACTCGCCGTGCGCGAGAGCAACGGTTTGCTCGCGACTGTGCATGGTCCCGCTGGCCATGACCTGGCGGTCGTCATCCACCAACTGGCGGGCGACGGCAGCGGGGAACAACTCGGTATCGTCCCGGCCCAGGCACTCGGCCAGGGGATGACCGATCACGTTGGCCCCGGTCGAATTGAGCACGCGATAACGTCCCTGCCGGTCTTTGATGAACGCTGCATCGGTGATTTGCTCGATGAATTCGACCAGCCGGATATCCTGGAACCGCGCCGCGCGCTGGAGGGTTCGAGCATCGAAATACAACAGCCAGTAGAAGAACACGCCGCTGGCGGCAATGAACAGCGCATGCGTCAGCAGGTGGGCAAAAGGCGGGGCCAGAACGCTGCCGATCCAGGCGGTCACCAGGGGACCGCCCCACAGGAGCCAGATCAGACTGGCGGCGATATACAGCGCGACCCAAAGGGCCGGCCGGAGACCCCACGGTCCGCTTTGAGCCTCGGTGTACTTCCCGTCAGGGGTGGGCGGAAAGGGCGGTGGGTCGTGAGCAGCGTCCGCCAGGGGAGCGAATCCGGAATCGGCCATGCGCGCCTCACCGAATCTAGGCTGTATCCAGGGACAGCGCTACGGCCACACCTTCGGGAGGGGCAGCGGCGCTGGCGATGGGTAGGGTGAAGTGGAAAGTGACCCCGTGCCTGGCGTTGGGCGTCGCCCACAACCGACCGCCATGCGCTTCGATGATGGACTGACTGATGGGCAACCCCAGCCCGAGACCGTCGGGCTTGGTGGTGAAAAAGGGATGCAGCAGTTGATCGTGTACGTCTGGCGCCAGGCCTGGCCCGGAATCCTGTATCGCGATTTCGACTCCCGCCGGTTCGGCGCGGGCTGAGATCGCCAGCGTGCGGGCCTCCGGGCCGGGGCTGGCGTTGATGGCGTCCATGGCGTTGCCGACCAGGTTGAGCAGCACCTGCTGCACTTGCAGGGCGTCGGCCCGCACCAGTGGCAATTCCGGGGCGATGTCGTAGCGCAACTCGATCTGATGACGACGGGCCTCCAGATTCAGGAAATCCATAATGTCCGTGAAAACGTCGTTGAGCCGAACCGTGATGTAATGCGGTTTCCCCTGGCGGGCAAATTGGCGGATGCGCTGGATGATGGCCTTGGCCCGGGTGCTCTGGGCAATGATTTTTTCCAGGGTTTCGCGCGCCTCGGCCGGTCCCAGCGCGTCGTTGCGCACCCGGGTCAGGCCGGCTTCGGCGTACAGATTGATCGCCGTGATCGGCTGGTTGACCTCATGGGCCAGGGCCGACGCCATTTCGCCCAGAGTGTTAAGGCGCGAGGCGTGCGCCAGCAGGGTTTGCTGGCGCTGCGCCGTCTCGGCCATGCGTTCCTGCTCCAGTGCGCCACCCACCCACTGAGCCATGAGCTGGATCAATTCGCGGTCTACGGGAGTAAACGGTACGCTCCGTGGAGTGAAAGCAGAGAAACTCAGGGTCCCGTACACCTGCTCGCCGACCCGGACCGGAACGCCCAGATAGGTCTCCAACCCGAATTTCTGGTAGCAGGGATGCTGGCGCCAGGGACCCGCCGACGCATGTTCGAAACTCAGCAACGTCCCGGCGCGCAGCGTGTCGCGGCAGTAGGTATCGGCCAGGTTGAGAACATCGCCCTGGTTGATGACGCCGTCAGGGGCAACGGTGTAGGCGACTTCATGACGCTCGCCTTCGACATGGCACAGAATGCCGATGGCCATGTCGAAGCGCTGGCAGCCCATCGCCAGCAGGGCCTGGATTCGATCACTGGCGTGGCGGCGCGGGGTCGAGATCACCTGGTACAGTTCCCGCATCGCCGCCACGCTGTCGCGCAAAGCCGCTTGCTGGTCGGCCAGTTGCCGGTTGGTTTCCTCGGTCTCCGCTCTGGCGGTGGCGAACGACTGCGCCAGGCTCAGATTTTCCGCCGCCAGGCGTAGCGAGCGGGCCAGCGTTCGGTGAAAGTACCAGGCGGTGCCCAGCACCAACAGCAGATAGAAAATACCGGCGGCGCCCATGGCGACGCGCACCGGATCGTCCCGCAGCAGCAGCCAGAGTACCGGCGGCAGACCGACCGGCAGAGCATAGGCCACACAGGCGGTTAACACCGGACTCAGGGTCAGCGCGCTACCCATCAGGACGCCGCCCAGGATCAGGGCGATGAAGGCGTCATAGACCGGCGACGGGGACAGGGCCAGCAGGACGACGCAACCGCCCCAGCAGGCGCCGTTGGTAGCGCCGGCCCAGGTGTAACGACTGACCCAGCCTTCGATGTCGGCATCCGGATCGGCGTGGCGCTGGAAGGCGGCGGTCAGAGCCAGCCGGATCAGGGTGGCCGCCGCCAGCAACAGAACCCAGACCGCTAAAACTGTTCGCGGCAGCGTATCCCACAGGACCAGCACCAGGATCGGAGCAACGAACAGATTAGCGGCCACCCCCAGCGGGGCCTGTTCGTATAGCTGCCGTACTTGTTGGGCGCGGATTTGCCGCGCCGCAACGTCACTCACAGGACTGGGCATGGCGACGGCGTTCACAGAGTGCGGCGCGACCGCTGGCGCGATGGGGCGACCGGCGCCGGTTGGTGTTCCAGTGCGGGTTGGTCAGAAACTACCGTGTATTCGCCTTCGATAAAGCCGGGGTGGGCTTTGCGCGCCTGCCGCGCCAGCCGGCGGAATTGCCACCACAGCCAGCCGCCGAACGCCAGCCCGACGACCAGCAGGACGGTGAACAACACGGAGGCGACGGCGAACCCGGCGATGATCGCCAGGACGGAGGTCAGAGCCAGGCCAATCCGGCCCAGCAGCGAGGTTTTGGGGAGCGGCAGGGATTTCATGAGCGGGCGATCCAGAACCACCAGACGATCAGGCCGATCAGGCCCAGTCCGGCGAGGTTGACGAGCAGTAGGGTCATGATGACTTCTCCTGGGGTCGAAACCCCCGCAGCCGGTTGGCGTTGCTGACGACGGTAAAGGACGACAGCGCCATGGCCGCGCCGGCCAGCATCGGGTTGAGCAACAGTCCGGTCGCCGGGTAGAGCACACCCGCGGCGAGCGGAATTCCCAGACTATTGTAAAGGAAAGCGCCGATCAGATTCTGCCGAATGTTGCCCAGCGTGGCGCGAGAAATGGCGATGGCGTCGGCGACGCCGTGCAGGGAGCCGCGCGCCAGGGTGATGCCGGCGCTTTCGATGGCGATGTCGGTTCCGCCGCCCATGGCCAGGCCAACATCGGCCCGGGCCAGCGCCGGCGCATCGTTGATGCCGTCGCCGACCATGCCCACCACCGCGCCCTCGGCTTGCAGTCCGGCGATCACCTCGGCCTTGGCGGTGGGCAGCACCTCGGCGAATACCGTCTCGATGCCGACTTGCGCGGCAATCGCCTGGGCAGTGGCGGCATGGTCGCCGGTCAACAATACCACCCGCAGCCCCAGTTCCCGCAGGCGGGCGAGGGCGGCGGCGGAATCCGGCTTGAGCGGATCGGCGATAGCCAGGATGCCGGCAAGCCGACTGTCCACCGCCACGAACACCGGCGTCTGGCCCTGGGCGGCCAGGCGCTCCGCGTCGGCGTGCAACGGTGCGGCGTCAATCCCGTGTTCCTCCAGCAGGCGGCGGTTGCCGGCCAGCAACGCCCGGCCCTCGATCACGCCGCTCGCGCCGTGACCGGCGATGGCCGCGAACCGTTCCACGGCGGGAATCGCCAGCCCCCGGGCGCGCGCCGCGTCCAGGATCGCCTGGGCCAGCGGATGTTCGGAACCGGCTTCCAGCCCCGCCGCCAGCCGGAACACCTCGGTCTCGGCGAAACCGGGCGCGGTGATCACGGCGGTCACGGTGGGCCGGCCGGTGGTGACGGTGCCGGTTTTGTCCAGCACGACGGTCGTGAGTTGCCCGGCCCGTTGCAACGCCGCCCCGTCGCGGATCAGGACGCCATATTCGGCGGCCTTGCCGACCCCGACCATGATCGAGATCGGCGTGGCCAGCCCCAACGCACAGGGGCAGGCGATGATCAGCACGGTCAGCGTCGTGACCAGCATGAAGCCGGCGCGCGGTTCCGGGCCGAAGTTGAACCAGGCCAGGGCGGTGAGCACGGCCACGATCAGGACCGTAGGCACGAAGATGGCGGCGACCCGGTCGGCCAGCCGGCCAATCGGCGGCTTGCTGTTCTGGGCCTGGCGCACGCTGGCGATGATGTGGGCCAGCACCGTGTCGGCCCCGACCCGGGTGGCCCGGAACACGAAACTGCCGGTTTGATTGACCGTGCCGCCAGTGACCGGATCGCTGGCCTGTTTGACGACCGGCAGCGGTTCACCGGTGAGCATGGCTTCATCCACGGTGGACTGACCGGCGATGATTTCGCCGTCCA
>CALMNY010000540.1 GCA_937872125.1 uncultured Candidatus Competibacteraceae bacterium
TCCTGCCCTCCTGCGATAACGGGTTGCAGGCGGAGTTTCGCATCGTCGATGACGCATCCGGGTGCAAAACGACCTGGTCGCTGTCCGCGCAATGGTATGTCGACATCAAAATCACCCTGTGGGAGTTGTGGGACGTCACCCCTGAACTCTATCCCGATTGTTTCTACCCCGGCCGCTACTACGAGCATGATCCTGACGAGTTCCCGCAAATTCCGCCCCCTTAGCCCCCGCCTGACCGCCGGATCATCCGCGCGGGCGGCGGCCGGGCCGGGCGGGAGGGCCGCCGCCCGCCCCCGGGGGCGCCTGACCCGCGGCCGCGCGTCCAGACTGGGCCTGCTGCTGGTGGCGGTACTCGCGACCCCCGCGCTCGTGGCCGAGCCGCAACTGGTGACCAACGACCCGCTGGCGCGCGAGACATTCTTCGATCGCAAGGAAGAGGGATGGTTCTGGTACCGCGACGCGGCGGAGGAAGAATGGCTGCCCCCGCCCCCGCCCCCGCCGCCCCCCGCCGCGCCGGCGGCCGCGCCGCCCGCCCCGCCGGCGGCCGCGCCGCCCGCCGGCCCGCCGGTCTTTTCGGTGCAGTGGTTGCGCAAAAAATTGCCCGAGCTGCGCGAAATCGCCATCGACGAGCCAACCGAAGCGAACGTTGCCGCCTACATGTACGCGCAGAAGGTGATGATGGACAAGGCCGGCACCTTCGCCACGGTCTGGCAGGACGTGTTGCGCAAGGATCCGCTGCTGGATGAGAACAACCGCTTCCCGATCGGCAGCACCTTCAAGCTCATGGCCCTGCGCGAGCAGGATAAGGCGCGCTACACCGCGCTGCGCGCCCTGAATCAGAAGGCCGGCCTGTTCTACTTTTTCCGCTCCGACTGCGACTTTTGCCACGCGCAAACCCCTCTGCTCTACAGCTTTGCCCGGGAGTTCAATTTCTTCATCTTCATGGTGTCGCTGGACGGCAAGCCCTTGCCGGGGATGAAGCCGGACGCCTATGTGGTCGATCAGGGCCAGGCGCGGCACATGGGGATTGCCGTGGTGCCGGCGATCGTCCTGGCCGCCCCGCCCAAGGACCTGTTCGTCATTACCCAGGGCTACCTGACCTATCACGCCATGCAGAACCGCATCTACCTGGCGGCGGAAGACCTGGGCCTGATCCCCCGCGAGCTGCAGGTCGCCGCCCATCCCATGGAGCGGGGGGTGCTGGGCCCCGCGGTGCTGGCCGACGCCAAGGCGCTGGGCCTGGAAAACGACCCGGCGAAGATGGTGGACTACTTGCGGCGCAAGACCCACGAAGCGCTGTATGGCGAGGATGTGCCCGGGCCCTTGCCGCTCAATCTGCGCGCCGCGACCGCGGGCTTCGCCCTCGCGCCGGAGACGGCGATCGTGCCCCTCGCCGTGGCGCCGCCCGCCGGCCCGTCACCCCCGCCCGCGCCGCCCCCCACCGCGGCGTCTCCGCCGCCGCCCGCGGCGGACGTGCCCGCGCCCGCCGTACCGTCCCCCGCCGCGGCGCCGCCCCCGGAGCCGGAACCGGAACCCGAAGCCGGCGGCCTCACCGGCCTGTCGTTCGGCGACGGCCTGGACGAGTAACCCTCTGGACGCCCTTTGCCCTTGTCAGGACCTGCCGCCATGCACCGCGCTGCCTCACCCCCCTTCCGCTCGTCCACCCGCTGGCTGCTGGGCGCCCTCCTGGCGCTGGTGGTGTTCCTGTTTGGCCTCCTCACGCCGTCCACCGGCCGGGCGGGGCTGCTCGAGGAGGCGGTAAGCTCGATGTTTTATGCCTCTACGACCTCGCCCCAGGTCTACGAGTCGCAACGGCGCAAGGGCTATGTCGCCGGCGCGGTCTCCCTGCGCACGCCGCTGCGCAATTTCAACATCCTCACCTTCGACCCGCCGCGCTTACGCGCCGGCTGCGCCGGCATTGACCTGTTCGGCGGCAGCTTCTCCTTCATCAACGGCGAGCAGCTGCAGCAGCTGATCAAGCAGATCGGCGCCGCGGCGCTGTCCTATGCGGTATACGTCGCCATCAATGAGATGTGTAAACCGTGCGGCGCCACCATCGCCTTTCTGCAAAAGCTCATGAGCCAGTTGAACTCCGGGTCGCTCAATGCCTGCAAGATCGCCAAGGGCCTGGTGGACGGCTTGCGCGAACCGTCCAGTCTGAAAGAAACCCTCACCGGCAAGGACAGCATGTTCGCCACCATCAAGAACTTCTATGAGGACATCACCGAATCGGTGACCGAGGGCTTCAAGGATGCCGACGAGCCCGGCAAATACGCCGAGCAGGGCGCGGATGGACTGGCGAAGGACAACCCGGAAAATCCCCTGCGCGGCAACCTGGTGTGGCGGGCGCTGTTTCGTGATCAGGCGGCGAACGCCTTCGGCGATCCCGCCACCTCGGCGCTGGGCGTCATCAACGTCGAGATGGCGGAATACATGATGAGCGTGACCGGTACGGTGGTGTTGCCCGTGGTCGGCGAAAACGGCAACTGTCCGGATACCTCCGGCTCCGGGACAGCGAGCTCGCCCTCGCCCAAGGAATGCCTGCCCGTGCCGTTCGGGCGGCTGTTGTCCTTCAAGCAGTTCGCGGAAGGCAACCTCGGCGGGCATAACAACGTGCAATATTGGAAATGCACGGATAACGTCAATAAGCCCAGCGGCTGCCTGAAGCTGTCGAAAAGCACGTTCACGTTCAAAGGCATAAAATCCTTCGTGCACAAGCAGCTGTTTGGTCACGATGATGTCACCAGCAGTCATGTCGAGGCGGGCAGCCTGGTCGATAATGTCATCAGCGGCAACACCTTCACCGAAGAGCAGATCAAGTTCGTCAACACCGTGCCGCACGTCCCGGTCCTGGCCCTGATGCTGAAGGCCGCCCGGGTAAAAGGGGCGCCGCAACATGTGGCCCATTTCGCGAAAGACTTTCTGGCGGACGCCATGGTGGTCCACCTGGGCCACGCCATCCTGAAGATCTCGCGGGAACTCTTTTCCGGCCAGGCGGAAGTGACGCCGCCGCCTGACTGGAACGCCACCCTGGCGTCAATCCGGGAAGATCTCAAGCCTTACCAGATGCGGATCAGTAAGACGATCACCGAGGTATCCGACCTGGCGGAGTACGTCGATCGGATCGTCAGCGGCTATCCGTCGCTCATCACCACGACGGCCGCGCCGCAGGGTGGTAAATGAGCGGATCGCTGCAGCGCGGGTTCCGCCCCGGGGGGGAAGTGGCCACCCGGGGTCAGGATGGTTTCACCGGCACGTTTAACGGAGGCGGCATGCACGCCACGGTCGGCGTGGGGCGTGGGCGCCCCCCCGCCGGGCGTCTGCCGAGCAGCTGGCGATGAATTTCACTCTCTATTGTTATGGCGATATCGAGCTGTTTAGCGGTGGGTTGCGCGCCGTCGCCATGCTGTTCGACCCGTTCACCGGCTCGCTGGTCGGCGAGAGCGGGTTGCAGATTGGTACCCTGACCGCCCTGGCCTTCATGGTCTCGCTAGCGGGGATTGCCATCACCGGTATTTCCCGGCAACGGGTCAATGTCGATCACCTGCTGGTCCTGCTCCTGGTGTTCGGCGTGATGTTTATCCCCAAAACCGATCTCAATATCGAGGACGTGATCACCGGGAAGGTCGATATCGTCGAGGACGTGCCGATCGGCGTCGCGGCCGTCGGGGGCGTGGTGTCCCATATCAGTCTGGTCCTGGCCGAGAACTTCGAGACCGTTTTTTCCATCCCGTCAGGTGCGCCCGCGCCCTGGGAATCGCAATGGACGGGGATGGGCTTTGGCACGGGGTCGGGCGGGATGAACTCGCCCCTGCGCCTGCTGCTGGCGACCCGCGCTATCTTAGTGGGCGATCATGATCACTACATCAGTACCGATCTGGCCTTTTTTGTCCGGGAATGCACCCGGCCGCCGTTTTCGTGGGAGGCCTATCACGCCGCCCCGGCCAAGATTGACTATCTTATGACCCATCACAGTACGGGCATCACGAACTACTTTGACCCGGTCCTGGGGGATTTCCGGGCGATGAGCTGTGCCGACGCCAAGGGCTTGCTGGCGCCGCGGCTGGATGACTATTTCAAGGACGGTAAGGATGGCAAATTCAATCAGGTGGTCTGCGCCAACATGGGGACCCCGCCGGAGTATACCGGGACGGACATCGCCTGTGGCGATGGCGCGGTCGCGGATGCTTACCAACGCTTGCTGCCGGAATTGAGCGCCTCGGGGGTGACGGCGGCGGCCTTCATGAAGGATCTGATGCTGAATAAGATGGTGCAGGCCACCATTGGCTGCGGCGCCCCGGTCAACGAGGACAGCTTTCGCCTCTGCCTGACGACGATGACCGACGCCCTCGAGCAATCGCGGGTGCAGAACGCCGCGGCCGCCTCCGGCTTTCAGAAGATCATGATCCCGGCGATGAACATGTTCCTGTTCCTGTTCTACGCCATCAGCCCGCTGATCGCCGTGGTGATCGCCGCCAGCGGCATGATGGGGCTGTCGATCGCCGGCAAGTACCTGTTGTTTGGCGTCTGGTCGCATTCCTGGCTGCCGGTGGCGGTGGTCATCGACTACTTCATGGAGGCCTCGGTCAAGCAGGAACTGCATAACTATTCCCTGGCCTACCTGAACGGCAATTTCGACGGCACGCGGTTCTACGACATCATCGCCGATCACATCAGCGTCGCCTCGGATCTCCTGGCCGCGACACCGCTGGTGACCCTGGCGATCATTACCGGGTCGATGTTCTCCATGACCAGTGTCGCTAACCGCATGGGCGCCCGCGACCATGTCGATGAGACCAAGCTGGCGCCGTCGACCCTCAAGCAGGATGCGCTGACGACCAATAGCTACGACAAGCAATCCTATGGCGGCGTGGGCACGCAGGCGGTGACGCAGCGCGGCGGCCAGGTGGCGTTTTTGTCCGATCAGGCCATGGAGCAGTCGCACAAACTCGACGCGAGTATGGTGCGCACCGCAGGCCAGGCGTTCGCCCAGCAGCAATCGGCGAATTACCAGCGCGCGTCGGAACAGGCCATGGAAAAGGGCGCCCAGGATCTGGGCCAGTCGCTGGCCCGCTGGGGGAACAGCACCTCCTCGGGCTCGGAAACCAGTGCCGCATATCAGCAACTGAAAAGCACGGGCCTGGACTTTAACCACCGCTATGGCACGGAAGAGAAACTGTCGGATGCCGCCGCGGCGGTGCTGGGCGCGGCCTATACCGCGAGCGGCAAGCTGGGTTTGCCGTCGGCGCTGAAGTTGGCGGGCACGCTGGGGGCGGAGGCGGGTCTCAGCGCCGAGGATCGCCAGAAGGTCGAGCGGTCGTTAGCGAAGGGCTATACCGAAGCCCAGGGCAGCAGCGTCAGCCTCAAATCCGGCGCGGATGCCAAGTTTGCCCAGTCGGTCAAGGAGAGCGAGAGCGCGATTCACGAACTGAGTGGCAGCGCCGCCAAATCCTTCTCGGAGGGCGCCAAGCTGAGCGACAAGGCCTCCACGTCCGTCGCGGATATCGCTCAGTGGACCAGGGATGTGGGCACGCAGGGCCGCCTGGCCAACGGCCAGTCCGCGCGCATCGCGCCCATGCTGCAAAACGCCATGCTGACCGACGGCAGCCTGGCGGGACGGATGGTGGACGGCATCTCCTCCGCGGTGGCGGGCATGGTGAGCAAGGCGAATGCCTCCGGGGCGGACGGCACGGCCCTCGGGACCGCGTTCAATAACCGCGTGCAAGCCCATGACGAATTTCTGCGCAAGAACGGGCAGTTTCAGGATCCCCAGCAACGCAAGGCGATGGCGATGCTGGAGGCCCTGGCGTCGGTGGCCAGCGGCGGGGTGGCGAACAAAAATAATGAACCCGAGTTCGCCAATGCCGCCCTGGGGCAGGTATTGAAAGAATTTGCGCCGCAACTCAACCTGGGGGCCGGGTCGGGCAAGGCGGGCCTGAGTGAGCAGGTGCAGGGGCGGATCGGGCAAGCCGAGAGACAGGTGCCGGGCAGCGACTTTGGCGCCCGCATGGAGGCGCGGGTCCGGCAGGGCGAGCAGGACGTGGTGAATGATGGCAACCGGATCAACCCCCCGACGGAAGGGGCGGCAGCGGCGGCATTCCCGGGGATGACGCAGCGGGTGATGGGGAAGGACGCGGAGTTCAATGGGCAACTCAATGCGGACCCCGTCACACGGCGGGTGAACCAGGAGCAGACAGCGGGCCGGGCTTACCTGCAGAACGAGGCGATGCCAGCGCTCGAAGCGGCGGGCCGGGCATTGGACAAGATTCAGGGGGTCGCGGACGCGGGGCGCGACATGGCCACGGGCTGGCTCACCACTAACGGGGATGCTTTGAATGCCGGTGAGGCGGCGGGCAAGGAACTGGCTGACAGTTCGCCGGCGTTGCAAAGGCAGCTGTCGCCCGCAGCCCGCGACTATTTCGCAAAAAGCTACGCCCACGGCTTTGCCCAGGCGACCGGGAAAGATGGCTATGACGACGGGGAGCTGGCCAAAGCTGCCCAGGGGTTGTCCCCGCAGGAGATGGAAAAGGCCGATGCGTTAGCGGCCCAGGCGGTAGATTTCGGCATGCGGCCTTCCACTCAGCGGGACACCCTGGAGCATTTCGCCGACTTCTTTAACGGGAGTCCGGGCGGAGGCCCAACGGCGCAAGATAACGGATCGGGCGCTGACCCAACGGCTGAAAAAAAAACGATAACAAATGGAATTTCCCTCGGCCCGACTAGCGTGCGCTATGCGGAGAATATCCAGCACTGGAACAAGGCCATCACCACCGCCAAGGGCGAGGACTATGCCAACCTGGTGGCCGACGAGGCCGTGCGCCAGGGGGTGGACCCCTACCTCGCCGTGGCGGTGGCGGCGGCGGAAAGCAGCTTCAATCCCAACGCCGGCTCAAACAAAGGCGCCCAGGGCCTGATGCAGCTCATCCCCAGCACGGCCCGCGGTCTGGGCCTCGATCCCGAGGAGCGCACGGACCCGGCGAAGAACGCACAGGCCGGGGTGCGCTATCTCGCGCAGCAACTGGCGAGACACGATGGCGATGTCACCCTGGCCCTGGCGGCCTACAACGCCGGCCCGGGCGCCGTGGAAAGATGGGACAACGAAGTGCCCCCCTATCCGGAAACCCAGGCCTATGTCGCCCGCGTCACCGACATCACCCACCACTTGCGCGCCCATGCCCGCCGGCAGTCCTGAGGGGCGGCGGCGTCACCCGGGCACCGCCTGCCCACCGCCGCCGCGGGCTGGCACATGACGCGCCGGATGCCGCCGCCGGCCCCGGCCGCCTGGGCGGCGCAACCGCAGTGCCAGGCCTGCACCCTGGCGGCGACGCGCACCGCCACGGTCTCCCCCAGCGGGCCGCCTGGCGCGCGCCTGGTGCTGGTGAGCGATATCCCCGAACCCGCGGATGCGCGCACCGGGCGCCGGTTCAGCAGCCCCGGCAGCCGGCGCCTGGCCAAACTCCTGGCCGCGCGGGGCATCGACCTGGCGCAGTGCGGCCTGGCCAGTTGCTGCGCCTGTCCGGCGCCCGATCACCGGCGGCCGCGGGCGCCGGAGGTGCGGGCGTGCGCCCCCTGGCTGGAAAAGGCCTTGCGCACCTATTTTCAGCCGACGGTCATTCTCGCGGTTGGCGGCATCGCCACCCGCTACTTCTACGGCCCGGGCCGCTTCCTGCCGCTGCTGGTGGCCGCCCATGCGGCGCAGCATGTGCCGCCGGATCCGACGCGGGCCGGCGTGCGGGTGGTGCCAGTGCCCTCCCTGGGCACCATTCGCCAGCGGGCGGCCAATGGCCTGACCTGGCACGCGGTGGCCGAGCAACAGCTGGCCTGCGCCGCGGGCTACCTTTCCACCCTTGATGCGCTGCAGAGCGCCCCCCCGCCATGCTCCACGACCTGACGCGCGTATGTTCCCTCCCTTTGGGCCGCTGGGCCCGAACGCTGCTGCCCTGGGCCGCGCTGGCGTGGCCCCTGACCGGCTGGCCGCAGTCGCCGCCGCCCGTCCCGCCGTCGTTGTCGCCCGCCGCCGCGAGCGACAAGCCCTTTGATCAGGTGGTGGTCGACGCGCAGGGCGGAAAGCAGCTGGCGGGGGCCGCGGCGCCGCCGGCGGCGGACGCAACGGACTGGGGGGAGGGTGAGGCGCCGCTGAGCTGGCAGGAGTTTACCCGCAAGATGGTCGAAGAGGGCCCGACCCTGACGCGGGCCAACACCAAGCGCGTCATCCTGGACCCGCCGAGCCGCGAGCAGCGCGCCCGGTCCTCCGCCGCGTTCCTGGTGGAAACCTTCAAACTGCGCCGCGAGAGCGAGGGGCGCTTTCGCGCCTACATCACCCAGCTCAAGACCGAGACGCCGCTGATTATCGAGCTGGTGGGCATGTTCGGCCACACGGCGGTGGTGCAGACCGCCTCGCGCTTTCGCGATCTGGCGGAAAGCGATCAGCGGATGTTCGTCCAGGAATGGTCGACGCGCTGGCATCAGGAGGTGGCGGGGCCGATTTCCCGCCTGATTGTCACCGACCCGCGGGAAGGCCGGCTGTATGCCATCGAACATTATGCCGCGGTGACCAATACGGCCGATCCGCTGACCATCCCCTTGCTGGCGGTCAACGAGCGGATCAAGGACCGCCCGCCCCCGGCGGAGGCCGCGCCGCCGGCGCCGCCCCCGGCGGAGCCCGCATCACCGGCACCGCCCCCGGCCGACTGAGGCCGCGCCGGGGCCCTGCCGGGGTGCGGTATCATTACCAACCTGCCCCAGGGCGCGGGCTGCCGCGCCGGTCAGAAGCGGTCAGCCTTTTGGGCGGCGTTTGGGCTTAAGCTAAGCAATCACCCCTGGACGGTCCGCGGCGCCTAGGCCCGGGGCGGCGCGGACGCGGGTGCGGGGGCCTGTAAACCGGAGGTAGTGATGACCAGTCCGCGATTTCGGCGCGACGCCGTACGCTATTACAACACCGAGGATGGCTTGCGCCTGATCGAGAATGGGGTCTACGGCTTTATTGTCCTGCTCAACACGGAACGGACGCGGGGGAATCTGGGGCAATCGCAGCGGTTTTACATCCTCTCCGGGGCGGATACGCCGGGGGGACGCTTTCCCGGGAAGCCGGAGTGGATCGAGGCCCTGGCGGCGCTGCCCGGGTCGCGCTGGTCGAGCGCCCATCAGCGCTGGCGCGTGACCCTGACCCCGCCGTACGGTGGACGCCGCGACCAGCGGGGGTATGTCGACCGCATCAACCAGCAGCTTGCCCCGGTCCTGACGGCGGCGATCCAGTTTCACCACCTGGACCTGCAGGAGCGGCGGCGCCGGTTTCTCGACGCCCGGGCCGCGGCCCTCACCGCGGCCGCCGCAGACCCGGTCACGGATGACTGAAGAACGGCTCCAGGCCGAGTTTGCAGTAGGGACACGCCACCAGATGGGTGCCGCATTGATGGCACAAGAGCCAGCTCAGGCCGCATTTCTGGCAGCGGCGCAGTTCCGCGTTCCCGATGCGCAGATCCCGGGCGAGAATGAACAGCTCGGTGAAGGTGATCGGCTTGAGATCATCCGCCGCCGCCGTGCCGTGCAGGTAGACGAACAGATCCCAGGTGCGCAGCAGCGCCCGGGCATCCAGGGCCGAGGGGGTCGGGTTGAGCGCCAGAAAGATGCGGGCCAGCGCCGAGAGCCGGGCATGCCGGCGCCGGTTGGCCAGCAAGGTCGCGATGGACACCGGCAGGGGGCCGCTGCGCGGTTCCTGGCCGGTGGTGACGCGGATGACGCGGCGGGCCTGCTCCTTGGACAACCCCGCCAGCTGCTCGATGATGCTGGTCTTGGCGCCGCGCTGCGCCAGCGCTTCCGCGAGGCGGGCGGCCTCGCGCCGATAGCCCAGGTCGGGATCGTTCATGCGCCGCCGGCCTCCGGGTGGGGCGTGGGCGCCGGGACCCGCCAGCGCGCCCGGTCATGGGCGGGGTGCTCCGGGCGGTTGAGGTGACGCAGGGCAAAACTCGACATCACCAGCGGCGTGTCGGCGAGGCAATAGGTGCGGCGCGGCGGCTTGCTGCGCAGCGCCGTGTGCACAAACCCGCAGATCGCCTGGAAATCCCGCGGCGTCCACCGCAGGTCGAGATGGACCGTCTCCGCCACCGCGCGCAGGGTCTTCATGTTGCCCTGCGCCAGGGTGGCGAGCAGCCAGTCGGGGACGGCAAACACGTAGGCGGCCGCCGCCGGCGAGTGCCGGGCCATGTCGCGCGCCGTCACCAGGTGATCCACCAGATCGTCTTTCGCCGCCCAGAGATGGTCGGTGGCGCAGGGTGCGGTGTCGAGGGCGAAGACCGAGGTCGGGCAGTGGGTGAGGAGCTCCTCGCGCACCGCCACGTCGGTGGCCAACAGCGTGCGGTAGCGCCGGGCGACGTGGTCGCAGGTGCGGGCAGCCTGGCTCAGGCGCCAGAAATGACTGCGGTTCAACCGGCGCACTTCGTCGCGCAGCGCCTCGACGCCAAACGATGGGATGGTGTCACTGCTCTCCAAGATACTCTCCGCGGCCGGCGTCCGGCGTGGTGCTGCGGCGGCCTGCGGCCGGTTACTGACAGCGGCATGATGGCCCCGGCGGCCGGTGGCGACAAGGCCAGGACTTATCGCGTGGCGGCAACAACTTCACGCGCAAGGCGCAATTTTTTGCCGCTTTCCCGCTCAATTTTTTGCGCGACACCCGTCGCGGGGCTGGCATGACCAATCCGCATCTGCATTCCGGGGTGATCATCTCCCCCCGCCCGATCTTTCGCTATGGCGTGAAGGAGTTGCTCGCCCTGGCCGGGGTCCAGGTGTGGCGGGAAGAAACCAACGCCGAGAGCGGGCTGGCGACGCTCCGGCGCCTGGCCCCCCGCCTGCTGGTCCTGGACATGAAAACCCCGGAACGGGAGGGCGAACGGGAGCACTATCTGGATGCCCGCTGGATTCGCAAATACCAGAGCGGCGCGGCGGCGACCGCGATCGTCTGCCTCACCGACGTGGATCGCTACGGCCTGTCCGCCTTTGAAAATGGCGCCATGGCCTACCTCAAGAAGGATTGCAGTCTGCAGGAGTTCCACGATGCGGTCTTCGCCGCCCTGCGCGGCGAGCGCTACCTCGGCCAGGCCGCGACCAGCGCGCTGATCAAGCGCGCCTGCAGCGACGGCAGCGCCGCGCTGCCCAACTCCCCCTTCGAGGGCTTGCCGGCCTCGCTAAAGCCGGTGCTGAACGACATCATCAGCGGGTTCACCCCCGGGGAGATCGCGGCCAAGCGCCATCTGTCACCGGGGACGGTGTCCCGGCAGCGCAAGCAAATTCGCGAGGCGATGGGGGTGCGCACGGATGTCGACCTGCTGCGGCGGGCCGTGGAGCACGGCTATCACGAACTCGGCTGAGCGGCGCACTGGTATCATTACCGACTTTCGGGTAAGCTAGCCGGCAGGCATCCCGTGGGGGGGTGCGGGGGTTCCGGCGCGCGCCCGTGGCCGGTGCGTAAGGCCGGGCCGTGCGGGGGGACTGCCGCGATGCTGGATAACCTGATGCTGGCGAAATTCTTCGCCGTGCTGTTTGTCATCGACCTGGTGGCGTGCAGTTTCCCGGTGCGCGCCCTGCGCGAGCGCTTCACGCGGCGCCGGGCGCGGGCGGAACCGGCGGGCGACGCAGGCCAGCCCTTGCGCCAGATGCGCTTTCACGCCGCGGAATACGCGCTGAAGGTGACCGATCGGGTGACCCTGTCGTGTCGCGCGGACGAGATCTGGGAAGACGCCGCCGGCCTGCTGGTGCCGGTGGAGACGAAAACCCGGGCCACCACCTATCCCGGTGACCTGATCGAATTGTCCGCGGTGGGGTATGCCTTGCGGCACCAGACGGACCCGACCCTGAACCGGCCGATCGCCCCTTATGGCTATGTGCGTCTGGCGCCGGCCGGCGCGCCACCGCGGCTCGTGCGGGTGACGTTGCTCAGCGGCGCGCAGGTTGAGCGGCTGATCTCCCGCTATGTGGCGTTGCGCTGCGGGCTGGCCATCGCCATGCCGGAGCCCAGCGAGGGCAAGTGTCGCCGCTGCGCCTTCGGCCGCCAGCATTGCCCGGATTCCCTGTGCGGCTGACCCCGGCCGCCGGTCGGGCTCAGCCCGCCAGGCCCATGTTGCGCACCAGGCGGCGCACGGGGGCCGCCGGCGGCTCGGGGGCGCCGGGCGGGACGGCGGGCGCCAGCAGCACGGGCGCGGCCGCCGGCGGCGGGGGCGCCGGGGCCGCGGCGGCGGTCACGGGTGGCGGCGCCCGGGGGGTGGGCGGCGGGGCGTGCAACTGGGCCAGTCCCGCCTGCGCCCAGGCGAGGAAGGCGTCACGGCGCTCTGACGACGGCAGGGCCGCCAGCGCCTGATGGAGTTCAGGGTAGGTGTGGCGGGGCACGCCCACGCGCAGTAACAGCCCCGCGGCGGTCCCCGCGGGCGTACGGGGGAGGAGGGTGACGGCGCCCGTCCCCAGTGCCAGACCCACGGTCGCCAGCGTCAGGAGCCGGGGGGTGCGGGCGGGGGGCGGCAGCGTCTGCAGCGCCGCATACAGGGCGGCATGGCGGCGGGGGCTGAGCGCTATCCGCATGCGCAGCGGGCGCGGGGCGGCGCCACGCTCAGTCATCGCCGGCCAGCAGGGTCTGCCCGAACAGCCAGAACCCGCGGACATTCGCCACCACCGGGTCCTGGCTGAGGAGCACCCGCGAGTGGGCAAAGGCCTGTTGCGCGGCCCGCAGGTAGAAAGGCGCGCCCCCGCCGGCCAGGATCACCAGATCGGGCAATTGGGCATGGCCGCGCAGGGCGGCGCGGATATCGCGCAGGCCCTGCGCCGCCAGGTCCGCGGCCGCCGCGCCGAGGTCCGCGGTGAATTCCAGGCGGGACCCGGCGGCCAGGATGGTCGTCTTGCCGTCACGCAGGGCTTCATCGAGCCGCTGGGGATCGATCTTGAAGCGCACCTTGGCGCTCAGGCGCTCGGCGGTCTGCTCGAGGATGCGCGAGGTGGCCGTGGTGCTGGAGCCGCCGGCGGACGCCTCCAGCTTCTGGTCGACGAAGCAGACCCAGTCCAGGCTGAAAAACCCCGGGTCGATGACCAGCACGGTGCCGCTGAACAGGTCGGCGCTTTCCTCCCCCCGTTCGAACGCCGAAATGTAGGCGCCGGCCGGTTGCGGCAGGACCCGCACGTCGCGCACCTGGACGCGCTTTTCGGCGTCGACCTCAACCCAGCCGCGCAACAGCTGCTTCAACTCCTCGACGCGGGCCGGCTCCTGGGCCAGCACCACCGGCAGGCCCGCCACCAGACAATCCACGCTTGATTTGCCGGCGAGGGCGAGGGCGGCGCGGTACAGGGCCTGGTAGTCGTGCTCCCGCGCGTAGTTGTCGTCGAGGATCACCGTCGCCCCGCTGAGGTGACTGCGGGGACAGGCAGCGATGTAATCCTCGCCATTGACGCGCACCCGCACGCCGCGGCCAATGGCGCCGGTCAGGCTTTTAATGGCGCGCTGCACGGGCGCGGCGCCGGCGGGAAAGACCTTGGTAATCAGGTTACCTTGCTGGTCGGTATGCGCCAGTTTCAGGTTCGCATAGCCGATGTCGACCGCAACAATGTCCATGGCGCCTCGGGGATCGGTGTGAGATCGGCGCATGCTAGCAGCCCCCCGGGGGGTTATTGGGGCGTAAAAGCGGCCTGTAACCCGCGTTGCCCGGGAATTTTCCCGCGCGGCGGGCATGCGGCAGAATAAGCCGCAGGCGCCCGGCGCAAGCCGGGCCGGGTTTGGTAGAATAGCGCCTGCGTTTTATGCCCGCCCGAAGCGCCGTTTTCGCCCGCACGGCGGCCCATGGCTCGCCCTTGCCGCCGCCCGCGCGGCGGCGGGCCGGAGGGGCTGACCGGGCCATGGCGACGGGCTCTGCTTCGCGTCCGCTCCTGCTGTTCCTGCCGCCGGTCATGCCTGAAGAAACCTTGCCGAAATCCGATTGCGAAGTGAGCTGCTACCAGGCGTTGATCACGTCCCTCCAGCAGCGGAAGCGCGCGATTCTCGCGGCTGCCGCCGCCAAAGTCGCCCAGCATGACGCGGCAATCCGTGCCCGGGAGAAAGGCCCGGACAAGCAGACCTCCGGGCGGGTTTACGTCCGGATTCGCGATCATAAAGGCACCTTCAGTTTGGAGTGGCGCGCGATTGGGTTTGCGCGGAATCGCACCGGACGCGCGTGGCGCCGCGATACGACCATTGCGTTTGGCGAGGGCAGCCAGCGCGATATGCGCCGGCTGCTGGCCCACGCCGCCGAGTGGGAGCGCCCCGCCGTCCTGGAGCTCGCCACCCAGCTCCTGGATTATCGCCGTGAATGGCATTACCTGACCCAGGCGCAGCGCGACATCCTGCGCGCCAAGGAGGTGCTGGGCATCCCGGACTTCTATCTCTTTTCCGGTGACCGCCCGGCGGCGCCGCCGGCCCCGGCGCCGGATAGCCCCGCGGACCCGCCGGCGGCCGCCCCGCCCGCGGCGGCGAATTCCCCCTATTCCCCCACCTACCTGCGCGGCGGCGAGCCGGCCGCCCGGAGCGGGCGCGGTCAAGGCGTCGGGCGGTAAAAATCGGCGGCGGCGTCTTTCAGCACCAGGCGCAGGGTCACCTTGCGGCCCCGTTCCAGCAGGGCGACCGGCAGGCCATCGAGCACCGGGATCAGGTTGACCCAGTCCAGTTGCAACAGCAAGGGGTTGGCCTGCACCAACGGCTGATGCTGCAAGGCGATCTGGCGCAGGGCGAGACTGTGGGGATGCTCGTTGGTGACCCGCACATACACCCGCCGCTCGCGAAACGTCCGGCCATAGCGCCGGATGGCGAACGGGCCCGCGACCTGGGAGGGGGCGAGACCGGCGCCGAAGTACAGGGTCTTCTCCGTGGTGCGCCAGCCGTTGACCGCCGCCCCGGGACCGTCGTCACGGAGGGCATAACGGGCGATCTCCGCGGCCACCCCGCCCTCGAGCCCCCGGGGCGCTTCCCCTGGCGCCAGCGGCGGATAGAGGGGGTATTCCTGGGGCGGGTCTTCCGGCGCGGACTGCGTCAGGATCTTGCGGCCGTCATAGTCGATCAGCAGCCGGCGCTGGCCGTCCTGCACGGTCGTCGTTCCCGGCGTGATCACCAGGTGCAATTCGGGGGCGGGCGTGTAGGTCGCCGGCAGATTATCGGCGCGATACTCGAGGCGAATGTCGTCGGCGCGTCCGGGCAGACTGAGCAGGAGCAGGAGGCCGCCGAGCGCGCGGCACAGGGGGGGAGGTAAGGACATGGCAATCGCTCGCGGGTGGGATCGGGCAGCAGGGCCGGGCTGGCGGTCCGGCAGGTCGTGCGGCGCGGGCCGTGCCGGCATTTTACCCCAGGCGCGGTAGCGCCACGCGGGCAAAAAAAACGCCGTCCCGGGGGGGATGGCGTTAACAGGGGGGTCAGACCGTCGGCGTGACGGCAGGGGTGGCGTCGGGCAGCGGGTTACCGCCCTGCAGGTGCAGCGCGGCGAAACCCGCCGGTCCCTGGGTGCACAAAACATCGTTCCAATCGATGCCGGCGGCGTCGTCGGGGATGGGCGGGCGCGGTTGAATGACCACCACATCCCGGCCACTGGTCAGCAGGCGTTGCGCCAGTTTGGCGGCGCTGAGCTGGCCTGCTCCCGAACGATCCTTGTCGGCGAAGATGACGATCTGTTCCACCCCGGCGGGGGGCACAAACTGCTCCATCAGCACCCGGTTCAAGGTCGACCAGGTCGGGATGCCGGTGGCCTTCCAGCAAGCCAGCGCGGTCTCGATGCCTTCGGCGACACCCAGGATGGACCCGGTGGGTGCGCCGAGACGAATCGCCCCGCCGCGGGTCTGCAGGTCGCTGGGCCGGGGCATTTCCTTCTTGGCCTTGCGTACCGGCGCTTTGCCGCCCTGGCCATCGAGAAAGGTGCGATGCATCCCGACGATTTTGTCCGCCGGGTCGCGCACCAGGGCCAGCATGCCCGGATAGTGACCATTGGCTTCCCCGTCCTCGCCCTTGTAGAAGAGGGCCGGGTGCGCGCGCAGGTCGTGGGGCGTCGGCAGGGCGTCGATGCCGCGTTTGGCCAGGTAGTCCCTGACCAGTTGTCCCGGCCCATCACTGGCCGTGGCGACGGGGCAGGAGGCGCGGTAGAGGTCCCGCATGTCCTGCAAGCACCGCTGGTCGCTGCGCTGACGCTCGGGGTCCGTTCCCCGGGAGGCCGCCGTCGGCTGGGGGGCGTCGGGGAAGACGCGTAAGGCCCCGGCGACCTGTGCCAACGTCGTTTTGAACGACGCGCCCGTCACGGCCATCAACAACTTGAAGCCGTCGTGAAACGGCCCGCAGGTGTTGCAATAGCCGCCGCCGGTGACCGCGACATCCTTGAACAAGCGAAAGGCGTCACCGTTTTCCCCGCCATGCACGGGACAGGGCCCGTGGCGGATACTCCCCGGGCTGCGCTCGAACTGGGCCACGGCCTGTTTGAGCGGGTCGTTGCCCAGTTCATGGAGGAGCGCCAGCCAGCGCCCGTTGGCGCGGGCTTTAACTTCCCCGACATCGAAGTTCATCGTTTCCTCCCGACCTGCCGGCGCAGGTCCTGATAGATGCAGGCCTCCACGTGCTTGAGGGCCTCCACGTCGTCCCCGGTCAAGCCACCCGTGGCCTGGACCCGCACCACGTCCGCCTTGGGGGCGGAGCGCAGGGCGATCTCCAGACGCAGGTCGCTGGCCTTCCTGGCCACCCCGCGCAGCTGCTCCAGCCGCTGGGGGGCGACCTTCCGGGTGATATCGAATAGCACCTCGCGGCTGCCCACCCCGCTGAAGCTGGTCCAGCGTTGTCCGGTCGCGTCCAGCGATTCGGAGAATCTCAGGTAGGGGTACATCCCCAACCCGAGCTTCGCGTTGGTCTTCATGTTTCCACTCCATGCGCCACCCGCTGCCACGGGTAAGCGCCAGGTAATAGGACCTTGGCAGAGGTTGGGCGGCCTTAACGGCGTGCCCGCAGCTGGGATTTGAGCATCCCGAACAGCGCCCCGCGGAGATCCGCCAGTTGTTCCACGTTGGCGTGCTCCGGGAACATGGCCTTCACCGGGGCATCGTTGCCGATGCCGATGCCGAAGGTTTCCACTCCGGCCCGGGTCAGTCCGTCGACGACCGTGACCACCCCCTCCATGTCGTTGGGATGGCCGTCGGTGAGGACGAAGACCATCTTTCTCGGCTCCTTCATGGCCAGGATGTGTGCGCCCGTCCAGGTCAGGGCCTCGGCCAGGGGCGTCCCGCCATGGGCCTCCAGGTCGAAGCGGTTCGCATGCTTGCGAATCGGTTCACCGGGGTTGAGGACCACCCCGACGGCGCTGCCACGCACCGTGTAGGGGAACACCGCCACCCCGACCTTGGTGCCGGGAATGGCTTCCATCGCCAAGGTCGCCGCGAGCAAGCTCTCGGTGGCCACCTCCAGCGGGCGCCCGTTCATGCTGCCGGAGGTATCCAGCAGCAGCCAGATCGCGGTGTTGACCGCGATGGTTTCCGCCTTGCGCACGCGTAAGGCGTCGTCCCCCAGGCGGTAGCGCCAGATTTTGTCCATGGCATACCTTCCGCCAAACACCGCCGTCCGCGCGGGCAGGCGTTCTTCCGCTTCCAGGAAGCTGACCATCGCCCCGCGAAGGGCCCGTGAGGACACGAGGACGTGCCCCAGATCGACCCGGCCGTATTCCTTGACCGGTTTCGCGGCGGGCACCTCAGGCAGGTAGCGGTTGGCGGGCTGCTCGTTCGCCTTGGCGTTGAGCTGATCCAGCGCCGCTTGGCCGATATCCCAGCGCCGGGGATCCACGACCCCCTGGGCGGCCTCGGCTTCGAGGCGATCCAGCCAGCTTCCCGCACCCGTACCCCCACTGCCGGTCGTGTTCCCCGCGGTGGAGGAAGGGTTCCCGGAGGCGTTCTGGTCCTGACCCTGGCCTTGGCTTTTGCCTTGACCCTGGTCCTGACCCTGGCCTTGGCTTTGGCCTTGACCCTGGTCCTGACCCTGGTCCTGACCTTGATCCTGACCCTGGCCTTGACCCTGGTCCTGACCTTGATCCTGATCCTGACCCTGGCCTTGGCCTTGGCCTTGCTGAGGAGGCTGCTTTTCCTGAGCCAGGAAGGCGACAACCTCCTTCGCCAAGGCTTCGGCTTCGGCCGTGCTGTTCACGGCCTTGATCCCCTCCGAGATCAGCGCCCAATAGCGCTGCTCGAAATCGGCTCCATACTGAGCCAGAAGCACCTCGCGGGTGGCCGCGGTAATGTCGGCCGTATCCTGGCCGAGCACCGTCTCCCGCAAGCGGTAGATGGTGTAGCGCACCAGCACATCCGTGGGCGCATCCTCTTCCGTGGCGGCCTGGAAGTACCACCCCTTCATGACCGATATCATGTTGGCCAGGGCGGAAGCCGCGCCGGCGAACTTGAGCGTCATGCGGCGCTCGATGTGGATGTCATCGAAGACATTGATTAGTGTCTTCATGAGGGGATTGCCGAGGTTCCGTTCGTAGACGGCATACTCGGAGAAACAGAAGTGCGCCCCCTCATGAAAGACCACCCCGCGTGCGGTGTGCAGCGCGTGGTCGTCTTCATTCGGAAGCCGGGGCAGGTTGATGACCCCATGGACGGGGTCGGAGTAGCCGGTGTCCCCAGAGATGGACACCTTCATGCCCTTAACCTCACTCACCAGGGTGGCGAGGAAACGCAGGGCGCCGTGCATTCTTTCAGCAAATGTCATCATTGCGAACTCCAAAGGCGCCACCGTCCTGGCGCCAGAAAGGGCATGAATTCCCGTGACGGCGGGGAGCAACGGGATGCGGGGCATCCCGTGCGGCAAGGCCAGGGACCGTTACCAGATGGAGCGCCGCTCACGTGGACGGACCACTGGCGCGGGGCTGGTCAGGGTGAGCTCCGGCGGGACCGGGGGGGTGGGGGTGGGCTGCGACGCGGGGGCCGTGGCGGGAGGCGACACCGGCACCGTCGGGTGCTGGGTCACCGCGCCAACGAGGCGGTCAATTGCGATGTCGCGGATGTCCTTATTCGCCAGCCGCAGCACCAGGGCCACAATGGCCTGGTACGCGCCGGCCTGGTAGGGTCCGGTCGCCGGCAGTTTGGCGAGGACATCATCGATGTCCGCCATCACCTTCAGCGCATCGGCGCTGACGAAGCGCAGCCCCCAGAGTTTCTCCCGCAGGCGGGAGAGCACGTTGAGGGATTTGGCGGTGCATTCCGCCCGCCCCTTGAATGATCCCTCGTAGGCCAGTTTGGCCTCCTGCGCGACCTCATCCAGGAGGGTGCCCGGAAGCTCCTCCACCGCCGCCTGCAACGCCTCCGGCGCACACGCGGCCGGACCGAGGACAAAGGGCGTGACCCGGAATTCCGGGGGGTGCTGGCGGGCCGTGGCGCGGGACGCCGCGGCCCGGATCACCTCGCTCCACTCGGCGTTCTGGTCCGCCCACTGCGCGACCAGGCTGTCCCGCTCACGGAGGATCTCCGCGGCGAGCTGGTCGTATTTCCCTTTGATGATTTCCAGGGTGGCGATGAGCTCATCCGCCTTGTCCAGGGGGATGGCATACCCGCCGAGAAACCGCGTGCCCACCGCGAGACATTCGCGGTAAGCGGCGGCGCGCAAGGTGGCAAGCCCTTGCAGCTTCGTGGGGTCGAGGTACTTGAGGGTACCGAGTGAGGCGATTTCCGCGGGCGGGATGCCCGAGAGGTCGCCGCGCAGGTCCTCGGCCTGGATCTTGGTCCGGCCGGACCAGGAAGTGATCGTGAGGATGACGATCGCGATCTGATCGACGATGGTCTTGGTGACGTTCATGGTTTTCTCCACTGCGGTGCGCGGCCGCTAAGGGGGGGGAGAGGGGGATGAGTCGGGGCGCAAGCCGACAGGCTCATATCCGCCACACCACGGTCGATACCACCAGGCGGGTGGAGTGAACGGGTGAGCGGGCAATCGCTGGAATACTCGCCAGCACAAGGACGCACACAGGCGTCAGGGAAAAGCGCGGCGCCAGTCGGCGCGCGGGGGCGCGCACGCAGCGTGACGCGGGGGCGGGCAGGGGCCCGGGGATGCAGGGGGCCGCACGGGGGCGGCGGGACCGGGAGGGGCGCGCGGGCAGAGGTCGGGGCTCAGCTCCCCGTCGCGGCCGCACCCACGGCAGGGCACGGCGCGCCGGTGACGGTCATGGCGCGGGGTAACCCGGTGGCCGACCCGGGGGGCCGGAGCGGGCACAGGCGCCTTGGCAGGGTCAGTCGCCGGACTGGCGGCGCGGACTGAGGCGCAGGTCGCTGACAAACAGCTTGGGACGAAGGTTACTCGGGCGCCGCGGTGCGTGCAATGACGGCGTTCACCCCCGGCGCTCCCGCCCCGAACCGCCGGCGGCTCGCGCGCCGGCAGGGGGCGGCTTCAGGCCGTTTCCTCGGCGTCGTCATGCTCGCTGACGCGCGCGATATCGCTCAGATTATGCTGCACGGCTTCGAGGAATTCCTGCTCCGACGGCACCGTTTCGGCAGGCGCGACGTCGGCGTCCGCTCCGGCCGCCGTCGCGTCGCCGCGCAGGCGCTTGTGGTACGACTCCCGCAACTCCCGCGCCTCCTTCTCCAGTTTCTGCCGCGCGGCGCGCATGGCTTCATTGGAGGCCTCGATCTGCGCATTGGCAAAGGCGAACAGGTCCCGGCGCCAGTCATAGGTGAGCATCATCCATTCCGCCGTCCCGAGAATGCCATAGAGGTGCAGCAAGTCCAGTTTGCGGACCATGCGGTCATAGATTTCCAGCAGCAGCATGAACCGCCGGGCGCGCGGCGAGTAAATGACGGCGCTGCGCGTGGCCGCGGCGGTGTACTTGGCCTCGCCGACAATGCCTTCGCCCTGACAGAGCACATCGACCCGCTGATCTTCCCGGGTCAGTTTCTGATAGAGCTCCTCGAAGCTTTTGTCCATCACGCGATGCAGGGCGGTGGCCGCTTGCGGCGCCACCTGGGTGAGGATGGTGTCGCTGCGATACAGCGCATCCGAGAGCTTGGCGAACACGCGCTGAAAGACTTTCTGGCTCTGGTCGGTATTCAGGGTGATGTCCTCGGTGACATAGGGTTTCGAGGACTCGTCGCGCAGCATGCTGAACATGATGATCAACAGGCGATCCGGCCGGGTTCGCAGGTCGTAGATATTCCGCCGGCGCACGGGGGAGGAACGGCGCCGGGGGGGCGGGGCATCGGGATCGCGCGGCACATCGGGCATGGCAGGCTCCTCATGAGGGAAGGCGCTTAATCTAGCGCCACCGCCCGGCCCTTTTGCGCGGAATGTGCCAGGCGGATTTCGCTGATACCCGGCATTTTGGCGCGCTGGGCGACCTGCCGGACTCGCGGCCGCCGCCGCCGCGGCGCCAGGGGTGAGCGGCCCTTGCGACTGCCGTTGGCCGCGGGTACACTCCAGCCATTGCCACCTGCGGCGCGGGCGTATTCAGGCGGCCGTACCCGCCGTCCCGCGCCCGGCGGCCGCGCCCGTAACCGCTCCCGGGGCGTGAGGCCGGGTAGCCCGGTTTTTTTGCGCCAGCGGCGCCGAGGTAGCTTGCCTCGCCTCTCAATAAGCGATTCGGCCACCGTGCTCCGTTCCGCCGGGTGGTCCCTGCCTGATCACGGGCGCGCCTGCGTCCGCTCCTTTCTGATGCGGCTTGGTTCCGGGCCTGTTCGGCTGTTCTGCTCCTGACCGCCGCGTTACCGCGGGTATCGCGACGGTGGCGGCGTGTCCCCGCGCTGGCGGGACAGGGTTTTCTGGTCGCGCGACATGGCGACCCTAAGGTGCATTCCGTTCGCAACGGGATGTTTTTGGCAATGAGTCGGATCTGCGATCCGGGAGACTTGACATGGCAATTCAATTCGACAATGGCGGCGAACTGGTTTCCTATCGGCCGGTGGCCGAACGGATTCCGGAGTTTATCGCGCTGTACCCACCCCGGGAGGGCTGGGCGGTGCACAAGGAAGTGATCATGGGCGAGGCGCTGTTCCCCGAGCGGATGGCGCTGTACCGCCTCTGCGTGGAGAAGGGCAAGGACCCCACGACGATGGGCGTGCCGGCCTTTCCCGCCACCCTGGTCATGGTGCGCTCCGCGCTCTACAACCCCGACCAGAAGCTGATCGCCGAGGCGCACGCCCTCGGGAATCTGCGCGGTGAGAAGGACCTGGAGGCCCTGGAGACGGCCGCCTTTGGCCGCCTGATGACCGCCGTCGGCATCGTCGGCGATGTGGCGGGCGAGGTTCACGCCGCACCGGTCGCGCACGCCGCACCGGCGGTGGGCACCCCGGACGCCGCCACGGGCCCGCAGGAGATCGTCCCGGTCCCACTCGCCGCGACGCGCTATGGACGCCCCGGGGTGAATGAGGCGCGCCCTGCTCCGGCGCTGCAGGCGGATCCGGAGCGGACGAGCGGGTCGGCGACCCCCCCGGCCGCGCCGGAGGAACGGGCCCCCGCGCCCACGCCGTCCCTGCCGCCGGTCGTCGATGATCCCGGTGACCCCGGCGAGCCTGGTGAGCCTGGTGAGCCAGCGCCGGTGCTGGAGCCCGTCCCCCTGGTGCTCACGGCGCAGATCGCGGCCCTGGCGGAAGCCAAGGGTCAGGAGCCGCCCGTACCCACCAGCCCCCGGCATGCCCGGGAGATTCTCAAGGCGTTGAGGAACCTGTAATCCGACCCCGTCGCCAGGGAAGGCGCACGTCGGCTCGGGCAGCAGCCAGCAGGAGACACGGCGGATGAGAACCCACGTCTATCAGGCCGCCCGCGGCGTCTTACAGTTAGCGGAGGGACGCCAGGTGGACGTGCCCCCCGCCCTGGCGCGCCGGGTAGCTGACCTGGAAAGGTCAGACGCCCGGCTGCTCATCGCCCTCTGGGCGATCGCCGCCGAATATGCCACCCCGGTGGATGAGATCGTCATGCACCGGGACTAAACCCCCCACCCCCTCTAACCAGACCTCGCGTCTGGTTTTTTTTGCCGTGACCCCGGGCGCGGCCCGCCGGCGAGCGCGCCCTTACGGTCGCGGGGGCGCCGCCAGGCGCGCCACGCGATCTTCCAGTAACGCGAGAATCAGTTCCTGGCGCGAGGCGCCGGTGCCGGCGCGCACCGCGTCGATCCATTGCGACAGCGCATCAGGCATCTCCACCAGCAGGCGGCGCTCGCCCTTTTTTTCTTTCTCCATGCGGAATTTGTTAATCGACCGGCGGAGTTGCTCAGGCGTGTTTCGCGACATGGGGGGCCTCGCGGTGGACGGGGAAGCGGGTGCGGTGACGGCCCGCGCGGGGTGCGCCGGGCGCGTTGATGCCTCCAGAAGGAGCATCCCGGATAGTAGCGCAAACTTCGGTAATGATTCAACCGGCGCAGGCAGGCGCCGGTCGCCCGTCGCTCCCCCCCCCGTGCTGCCGCCCGGGGTGGCGGGGGGTTGGCGGTCATCGCGCCTGGCGGCGCGGTCGCGGGCCGCCCGCGGCGCTTAGAGCCGGTACTCGATCATCGCCTGCCGGCTGCCGGGCAGCAGCGGGGGGGTCCCGGGACCGCGCCGCCAGGCGGACGAGGCGGGGGTGCAGCCACTGCCACAGCCCCGCGCCGGGCGCGTCCCGCCAGGGGAAGTGGGGATCCAGGCGTTGCACGAGCTGGACACTGAGATCGCGGGGGTTGGCCTGGCGCAGCCGGCGCAGGGCGCGGATCCAGTCGCCCAGGTCGGCGGGCAGGCGGGGATCCCGCACGCTGCGGAGCGGACCGTGCTGCGCGCCCAGCGCCTTGATGTTGCTGATCCGCCGCAACAACACCCACTCCTCGCCCACGGGCAGTAATTGACCCTTGCCCAGGGAAATCCGCCAGCGGGTGAGGGCGGCCTGTTGCGCCGGGGTGAGGGCGTTCTTACGCCACTGCACCTCCAGCTCCGCCAGAAACGCGCGCAGCGGGGCGGTCGCCCCGCTGGCGGGCGGGCGTTGATGCGGATGCTGGGCGAACCAGTCCGCCAGTGCCGCGTACCGCTCTTCTTCAGCCATGATCGTTCTCGCTGCTCGACGCTGTCTCGGAATAACCATAGGACAGTAAATAGAAAAAAACAATCCCTAATCCCGCTGAATAATGCCCGGACCCGCCAACCGGCCCGCGGGCGCTACCGCCCCGCCGCCACCCGCGAATCCCGCCGGAATCACGGCGACAATTCGCGGTGCCGGCGCCGCCGCCCGGGGTGCTACCCGCCGGCCTTGTCGTCCTTGACGCCAGCGGCGCCAGCCGTTAGCGTGCACATCACAGCGACGGGTCCACGCGCCCACCGCTCCCCGGTTGTTTGCGATCCTGCGATCGCCTGGTAGCTGGCCAGTCCCAATCAGCGATCCACGTTCACCGGAGCGTTTTGCTGCGGGGTGCGTTGCACCGAGGGGACATCCTGCGGGGTGTTATTCCTGAGAAGGCACGTGACCCCGCTTACGGGTCACGTGCGCCCTATTCTCAGGTCGTGTCATGTTCGGGACGAGGGCTCCTGACCGCGTTCCTCCGCCGGTTTGCGGAGAAGTTTGTGTCCGCCCAAGAAGCGCGCCACAAAAGACGACCATGTTGACAAAAGGTGATGAGATCCTCCTGTCCGTGAAGGGTACGGAAACACAGGGGACGGTGAACGGCGCACGTCTGATTGCGTCGTTTGCCATCGCGGGGCCCGAGGTCAATCTGACCCTCGCCGAGGGTGAGATCACCCTCAAGCCGACCGAGTACGCCATCCTCGGGATGTGGGCAACGGTCATGGGACGCGCGCGGCAGGCCCAGTATGCCTTGCGCCTGCTGGCCACCCCGGCCGCGACCGCCACTGACCAGCTGGAAATCGCCGTGCTGGAAACGGCCGGTCGCCAGCGGGTCACGGCGACGTTGAACGGCGCGCGCCTGCCCGCCGAGGTGGGCCGGCTCACCCTCACCCCGCACGGGGTGGAGCTGGCGCCTGTACATCCCTTGCTCCCGGTCATCCGGCTGGGCAACGAGCAGGTGCGGGGCTTCGCCGCCCGTCGTCGCCAGCGCCACGGCATCCGCAGCACGCAATATGTGCTGCGCCTGGACGCCGGGCGCCTCGACCCCGCGGTGTGGCAGGTGACGGGCACCCACGCGGAGATCGTCCGCCAACTCGTCGTCGGCGCCCCCCGCCCGCGCCCGGTCGCGATCTGGCAGCGCACGGATGCGCGGCAGAGCTGGGTGCGTCCACCCGCCGCGTCCGGGGCCTTCGCCGCCCCGCGGCCGACCACCGCCTGAACCCCCCGCCGCCCCGCCCGCTGTCGCGGGCCGGGCGGGCCGGGGCTGACCACCAGCTTGTTTCTTGCTTAACCCGGAAATCTGCGCGCGCGCAGTCCGGGTTTTTTTTTGCCTGGCCGGCGCCGGTGGGCAGGGCGTGTCGGCTGCGGTCAACAAACATTACCGACCGAATGTCGGATCTTGTTTGCGCCAGGCCAAGCCTGGAAGAGGGGGAAGGAAGTGAAAAGGGAAACCTGACGACCGGAAACCTCTTATTGTGACCCGACGGGTGAAAGTCCCG
>CALMNY010000541.1 GCA_937872125.1 uncultured Candidatus Competibacteraceae bacterium
ATGCTCATCGGTCCCTACACCCCAGGGTTCGTAGTTACCGAAAATGTAGAAGGTGTACGCCACTTCACCGAACTAGGGGTAGTACTACTACTCTTCGTCATCGGTTTGGAGATGCACCCGCACCGTCTCTGGTCCCTACGACGCTCCATGTTCGGTTTAGGTACTCTACAAATACTGGTCTCTGGCAGTGCAATCGCCCTCTTCATGCACCTCTCCGAACCCGACTGGGGTGTTGACCTCCTCGCCGGTCTAACCCTCGCCCTATCTTCCACCGCCTTCGTCATGCAGATCCTGCAGGAACGCGGTGAAATCGCCAGTCCCCATGGCCAGACCACATTCGCCATCCTCCTAATGCAGGATTTAGCCGTCGTACCATTACTCGCCCTAGTGCCAATTTTAGGAGACGTAGGCCCCTTATTTGGTGACAAGCACCTGCTTCAACAACTCCTCATCGTTGCCGCCGCCGTCGTCCTGGTCATAGGCTCCGGCTATTATGCCATCCCCCGCATCCTCGATTTACTCGCTCGCCAGAATAATCGGGAAGCTTTTTTTCTAGTCGCCATGGCTGCCGTCTTCACCGCTGCCTGGGCTATGGAGGAGGCCGGCTTATCCATGGCGCTAGGAGCATTTCTAATGGGAGTCGCCCTTTCCAGCTCCCGTTACAACCTGCAAATCCAGGCCGCCATCGATCCCCACAAGGGTTTACTCATGAGCTTGTTTTTTGTCGCTGTGGGCATGTCAGTAGACATAGGCACCCTTGCGGCATCACCCTGGCTATTCCTAGGTCAGGTCATCACGATCGTCGCTATCAAAATTATAGTCCTCATGGGGCTTTGCCTGGCCTTTCGCGAAACCCGCCAGACAGCGACGCGAGTCGCCTTTATCCTCTCCCAAGGTGGCGAATTCGGCTTCGTACTCTTTGGCGCTGCCAAGGCTATGGGCATCCTTGACGACAATACCTTCGTACTATCTATTGGCATCATCTCCTTCAGCATGTTAATCACCCCCCTGTTGGTCAAAATAGGCGACGTGCTAGCGGCACACTTTCCAGCCGCTACGCTACCGGGAGAAGAAGCTTTTCGGTTCTCGGTCGAAGGAACCGAAACCAACGCACGCGCCCTGGTGGCAGGTTACGGCCGCGTGGGCCATGTAGTGGGCACCATCCTCGCCGGCAGCCGGGTACCCTATATCGCTTTCGATACGGAGCCTGACCGAGTGGACGAATTCCGTCGCCTGGGTCACCCCGTCTATTACGGTGATATCACCAATGTAGACCTCCTGGTAGCCGCTCACATCGAGAAGATTGATCTGGTAGTAATGACCCTGGACGATCGCGAAGCCGCACTGCGGGCCACCCGACTCATCCGCGACCTGGCGCCCCACACAACCATCGTCGCACGAGCACGAGACCTGGCCACCAGCGGCGCGCTGATGCAAGCCGGCGCCAACAAGGCTTTCCCAGAAGCGGTAGAGGCGAGTCTGCGGCTGGCCGCCGAGGCGCTGGAAAGCCTGGGTGTAGCGGGCGAAGATACCGAGATGCTGGTTCGCGGTGTACGCCGGACGGATTACGTCCTGGTACGGGAGAAGGGAGATCAGTAACCAGGTATAACCTTTCCAGGAAATCACCTCAAAGGCCTTAAGCGCACGACCACTTTTGGAGTTCTGTTCATGATGGAGCATCTCGTACAAATCATCCTGCTGCTAGGCGTGGCGGTAACAGTGGTAGTGACGTTTCAGCGCCTGCGGATCCCAACCAGCCTTGGATATTTGCTGGTCGGCCTGATTCTTGGACCCCATACCATCGGACCGACTATTTATGTCCCGGAGTTCAAGGCGCTGGCCGAGTTCGGCGTGGTGTTTCTGCTCTTTACCATTGGCCTGAATTACTCCCTGCCCCAACTGCACGCCCTGCGGCATCAAGTACTGGGGCTGGGAACCGGACAGGTGGCGTTTACCACCGTTATCGTAGGCGTCATCGTCTGGCTGGCCGGATTGCCCGCCGCCGCCGCCTTCGTCATCGGGGCCGTGTTCGCCCAGTCCTCCACCACGCTGATTGGCCGGCAATTGACCGAGCAGGGCGAAGAGAACAGTCGCCACGGCCGCATGGGACTGGCCATCTCGGTGTTCCAGGACGTCACCGCCGTTCCCTTTCTGGTCGTGATCCCGGTGCTGGGCATGGCGGTCGGCGCCAGCGTGCTGGCGGGCGCGCTGGGGTGGGCGCTCGCCAAAGCCGTGCTGGCCTTCGCACTCGTCTTTGTTGTCGGGCACTGGTTGCTGCGTCCGCTGTTTCACCTGATCGCCGCTCATCGTTCCGCAGAAGTGTTTACCTTGGCCGTGTTGCTGGTAGCGTTGCTGGCGGCCTGGACGACCAACAGCCTGGGGTTGTCGCTGGCGTTTGGCGGATTCCTGGCCGGGATGATGCTGGGCGATACGGAGTTTCGCCATCAGGTGGAATCCAGCATCCGCCCCTTCCGCGATGTGTTGCTCGGCCTGTTTTTCGTCGGCATCGGAATGCTGATCGAACCTGCGGTCATCTACCACATCTGGCCCCAGGCCTTGCTGGGGGCGTTGCTCATCCTGGTCAGCAAGACCCTGATTGTGGCGGTGCTGGTGCGCAAGAGCGGCATTGATGCGCTGACGGCGTGGCGCATCGGACTGGTGGTTTCGGTCGGCGGCGAATTTGGTTTTGCGCTGCTGGCGATCGCCATCGACACCAGTGTGATTGACGCCCGTCTAGGGCAAATCGCCCTGGCTGCGGTGCTGTTCTCGATGGTGGCAGGCTCGTTCCTGATTCGCTTCAACCACGCCATTGCCGCCCGACTGTTTGGCTCCCGGCACGATGCGGCGCCGGAGGCGCCAGCCGGCTTACCGGAGGCGCCCGGACAGGTCATCATCGGCGGTTACGGGCGGGTAGGCCACGCCATCGCGGTGCTCTTGCAGATGAGCAAGGTGCCCTTTATCGCCTTTGATATTGACCCCAAACGGGTCGCCCAGGGCCGGGCGGCGGGCCATCAGGTGGTGTACGGCGATATCTCCGATCCGGAATTGCTGGCCGCCGCCCAGCCCCAGCAGGCGGCGCTGATCCTGATCACCATTGACCACGCCGAGACCGCGCTGCGGACGGTTTCATTACTGCGCAGCCTGTGTCCGCAAGTGCCCATCATCACCCGGGCGCGGGATCTCAAAGCCAGTTCGCAATTGCTGGAAGCCGGTGCCCTGCACGCCTATCCGGAAGCCATTGAATCCAGCTTGCGACTGGGCGCGATCGCTTTGCAGATGTTGCGCGTCCCGACCCAGGATGTTGACCGAATCCTGCAAGGCGTGCGGGACTGGAACTACCAGCCAGTGGTCGAGGAAAAGCTGGATCGGTAGTGGGGGCGCTTAACCGGCGGGGCGGGTCTCTGGCGGGCGCTTCACTCGCCCTGCCTGTTTTGGCCGGGCCGCATGGCGGGCATATCCGGGATATCTGAAGGCCGATGGAGAACATCGGTCGTGCGAACGCTTGGGGAGAGAGGGTATGAAACTGTTCAAGAACATTCTTTACCTCGCCGAACCCGGTTTGGATCAGACCGCCGCGCTGGCCCGCGCCGTCTCCCTGGCGGAAAACAATCAGGCGCGATTGACCTTGTTGCAGGTCGGCGAGCCCCCGCGAGCTGGTCTTCTGGTCGAGCACGGTACGCTCGAGGCTCAAGACCGCATGGCGGCGAGTCTGGAAGCTTTGGCTGCGCCCTGGCGGGAACGCCTGGCTATCAACATCGAGGTCCGTTTGGGCGTCCCCTTCCTTGTCGCTATTCAGGAGGTTCTGGCCGAGGGCCGGGATCTGATTATCAAGCTGGCCAGCCCCGAGACCGGGCTTCTGGATCGTCTCCTGGGCGGCATGGATCTGCAACTGTTGCGCAAATCGCCCTGCCCCGTCTGGATCCTGTCTCCCCGCGATCGGGAGAACTATCGTCGCATTCTGGCGGCAGTTAATTTCGATCCCTGGCGGCCGGAACTGGAAAACGACGCCTTGAACCGGCGCATCCTGGAATTGAGCAGTGCGCTGGCCCTCGCGGATTTTGCCGAATTGCACCTGGTTCACAGTTGGGAACCGCTCTCGGAGGACATGATGCGCCTCTGGAGCGACCCCGACGATGTCGCCAAAATCGCCGACGCGGTTAATACCGAACACCCCCGCCATCAGGAGGGCTTCGAACGTGTGCTCCACAAGCTGCGGGGCTGGATCGGGGCCGATGCCTACGACTACCTGAAGCCAATCCCCCATCTCCTCCGGGGCAGCGCCCCCGAGACTATCCCGGAGTTGGTGGATCGGCTCCAGTTCGATCTGGTCGTCATGGGGACAGCCGGGCGCAGCGGCATCTCCGGCTTGAGCATCGGCAACACGGCAGAGGCTATTCTGGGCCAACTCAAGTGCGCTCTGCTGGCGATCAAGCCCCAAGGTCCTGCATCACCTGTGACATTGCCGGAATGAGCGTTGGGCGTTTACAGCCCTGCGGGTGATCACTACCCAGCACCTCATTAATATCCGGTTGTAGAGGAGTTTGCCGGAGAACCGGTAAATAGCCTATTTTTATTGATTTGATTAGATCAATCAATTTTAACAAAACTTCTAATATGACCATAATGAACGCCAATAAAAGCCATCCCATATTCCGAGGAGACACCGTCATGTTGAAAACCTTGACCTTTGCCTTGGTCCATATTTTAGTGGCCTTCACGGTTGTCTATCTTTTGACCGGTAATGTACTGGCAGGCGGAGTAGTCGCATTGATCGAGCCAGCCTGCAATACAGTGGCCTACCATCTCCACGAAAAAGTCTGGGAAGCCTGGCGCCGCCGGCGCTGGGCCGTCGGTTATGCCCAGGCTCCACTTCGAGCATACTAGCCGGCAACCTGTTGCTGGTGGGCAGCATCGCTAACCTGATTGTTGCGGACGCCGCCGCGCGGCGCGGCCTCCGCCTCGACTGGCGCGTTCATGCCCGTACCGGCGTACCCGTCACTTTGGTTACCTTGGCCATTTGTGCTGGGTACGGCGGATGGCGGCTGAGTGGCGGCTGAGGGGCTGTACGAATTACGAGTTCAGGAAAACAGCGCGATGACCGCATTGCGGTTCAGCTTTCCGGCACTGGTTAAAGGCAGTTCGTTAACCGGCCGGATTTGCCGGGGAACCTTGTAATCAGCCAAAGAGTGACGGCAAAAGACCTTGAGTTCTTCTTCCGTTACGCTTTGGCCGGCGTGAAAAATTACCAGTGCAACTGGCGCTTGTCCCCATTTTGGATCAGGAATGCCGGCACAAATGGCTCCCGCAACAGCCGGATGTTTCATTAAGACTTGTTCGATCTCTTCCGGAGAGATATTTTCTCCTCCAGAGATAAACATATTGTCGGCTCGCCCTTTGATGAAAATCAAGCCATCCTGATTCTGTACAGCCAAGTCTCCTGTATAAATCCAGCCTTCCTGGTTAAGAATGTTTTCAGTTCGCATCGGGTCATGGAGGTAGCCGTCAAAATTATGCGGGCTACGCAGACACAGTACGCCCATTTCGCCGGGCTTAACTTCGTGCCCCAGATCTCGATCAATGATTTTAGCGTCACAATGAAACATGGAGGTGCCAATGCTGGCCGAATTCATGAGTAATTCTTCCAGAGAATCGGAACGGGCGATATAAGCAAAATTCGATGGGCCAGCCTCCGTCATCCCGTAGGTCTGACTAATGGGAATCCCTTTATCCAGGAAGGTTTGCATTATCGCTTTTGAGCAAGGCGCAGCGGCGGTGGTAATCGCTTTCAGTCGGGAAAAATCTGTTTCTCCGAATTTTGGATGGGCGATCAGAAATTGCAGCATGGCTTCCACTGCGCCAAAATTTTCGACGCGCCCTTCGTGGATCAGTTGCAGGATCAGGCCGGCATTGAATTCGCGCAGCAGGATGCTGGTGATGCCGGCATGAAAAAGCGGGGTAAAGGTATTCCAGCCCCCGATGTGAAAGAACGGGAATGTAATAAGTACATTATTGCAGGAGCCAGCGAGACCGGTGGCAAGAATGTCAAATGAATTCCAAACCATCTGCCGGTAGGACACAATACAGATTTTCGGCACAGCAGTCGTCCCGCCAGTATGGACATACAGGCAGGTATCATTCATCGCCAGAGGAATGTTGATCTGTCTGGGATCAGTCTTCAGGATCACGTTCTCGAAGCTGTTCTGATCGCCATCAATATTAATGACTGATTGAACTGATGTGGGAACTGATAAATTTGAGACTAAGTCAGCGAATTGATTTTCGTAAATAAGGGCGCTGGGTTGGAGGCGCGCTATTAGGTCGTCTAATTCCAGATTTTTCAACCGCTGGCTCAGCGGAGCCAGGATAATCCCCAATTTTCCACAAGCCAGATAAATGTCTATGGATTCGATTCGATTGCGGCAGATCAGCGTGATGACATCGCCTTTGCGCAAGTTCAGCACATCGGTTAGATAGGTACCCACTCGGGAAGCCCGGTCATTCATTTCCTGAAAAGTGTATGACTTTTGGGTAAATGAGTCATACAGGGCAGTTCGATCAGGTGTCAGGGCCGCACGGCGTCCCGCCCAGTCTCCAACCCAATTCATAGGTAGATCGTCGTAATTTTGAATGAGTCTCATTGGAGTCTCCTGCGGTTAGGGGCGGTAAAATGTGGATTTTGGAATAAATTATACTTCAGGATTGGTGGATGGTCCGTCTGGTAGTTGGGATTTGGCGTTGTCGGTTTTGTCTGTTTCTGCTGGCTGGAGGAATTGCAGAAATGATGATGATGATATAAAAAGCAAACCCTACCCGCTCATTCAGCGGACAGGGTCTCCCACTTATCAAGCCCACGCCACAGCTAAACCCGTTCCGCAGCTTCCGTAGGTTCCACCGACTTGATCCGGCGGACCCGCACCTGTTCGATGCGGTGCCCGTCCATTCCCACGACTTCGAACTGATGCCCCGCTACTGCGAATTGTTCACCGCCACTGGGAATCTCCCCCAACTGATTGAGCACCAGCCCCGCCAGGGTGTGATAGCCGTCTCCCCGTGGCAGTTCCTCACAATGCAGCGCATCCCGCACCTCTTCCAGCGGCAGACTGCCATCCAGCAGCCACACTCCCTCGCTCTCGCACACCACTTCGGGAGTCTCGGCATCGGTGGTATCGGCCAACTCACCCGCGATGGACGCCAGAATGTCAGCGGCGGTGACGATGCCCTCCACCCCGCCATATTCATCCATCACTACCGCCATCGGGATTGGATGCTGGCGCAGTTGCTCTAGCACGTGCAGTGCGTTCATGCCCTCGTGGACCACCAGCGGCTCACGCAAGGCCGCGCGCAAATCCAGGGTTCCACCGTCGAGGGCCTGAACCAGCAGAGTACGTCCCTCGACTACGCCCTCGATTTCATCCAGATCACCCCGGCACGCCAGATAGCGGCTGTATGGATATTGCCGCAGGGTTTCACGCACCTCATCCGGGGATGCTTCCAGATCCAGCCAGACGATGTCGGGGCGCGGCGTCATCAGCGCCGGAATGAGCTGTTCGCCCAGATTCAGCACGCTCCGAATCATGGCGCGCTCGGTCGGATCAAACACAAAGGCATCGTTGCCGCCATTGGCCAGCGCCGCCACGTCCTCGCCCACATCGGCGGATTCCGCGCGGCCGCCCAGCAACCGTAACACTGCCTCGGCGGTGCGTTCCCGCAACGGCCGCTTACCGGCCAGAAAACGGCGGCGGTTGAACTGCGCCCACTGGTTGAACACTTCAATCAGCACTGAGAAGCCAATGGCGGCGTACAGATAACCCTTGGGAATCTGGAAGCCCAGGCCTTCGGCTACCAGACTGAAGCCGATCATCAGCAGAAAGCCCAGGCAGAGGATGATCACGGTGCGATGGGCATTGACGAAACGGGTCAGCGGCTTGCTGGCGACGATCATCAAGCCGATGGCGATGATCACCGCCGCCATCATCACCGCCAAGTGCTCGACCATACCGACGGCGGTAATCACCGCGTCGAGCGAAAACACCGCATCCAGCACCACGATCTGCGCCACCACTGGCCAGAACCCGGCGTACAGCTTCGAGCCGCCCTGATGCTCGTCGCCACCCTCCAGCCGTTCGTGCAATTCCATGGTGCCCTTGAACAACAGGAACAGACCGCCGGCAAACAGGATCAGGTCACGACCGGAAAAGGGGTGCTCGAAGACGGTGAACAGCGGCGCCGTCAGGGTGACCAGCCAGGAGATGCTGGCCAGCAATGCCAGGCGCATGAGCAGCGCCAGCACCAGACCGACCACCCGCGCCCGGTCGCGCTCGCTGGGCGGAAGCTTGTCGGCGAGAATGGCGATGAAGATCAGATTATCAATGCCGAGGACGATCTCCAAAATCACCAGAGTCGTCAGACCGAGCCAGATCGTGGGATCAGCGATCCATTCCATGACAGAGATTACTCTTCCAATTCAATAGCATGAAGGGCAATGGGAAATCGAGCGGGTGATTTCCCGGCAAGCAGCCAGCGTGCAGGGAATCCAGGAGTTACAGCAGGAAGGAGAATAGTGATTCGAGTCGGCGCAGGGCGACGACACGCAGGAGGTTCAGGATCAGAAGACATGGCGCACTGGGGTTCGTGAAACACGGACTCATTGTAGGCAGAGAATAACGATACTGCCAAGCAGACTAATCTACCCGCGCCTCACAAAGTCATCCGCGCCCTTACAGGCACGCACATCCCGGTCAGATTTTTCGCTCGAACGGTGTGAGCGCCTTGCTGGATAGCCGGTAAAGCTGGGCGGGCCGGTGTGCGCCAACCCGGAACCGGTTCGGGATCGGCTCGATGATGTCCTGCTCCAGAATCTTGTGCCGGAACGACGCCTTGTCCAGACGGGCGCCGATGGTCTGCTCGTAGATGCGGTGCAGATCGTTCATCGTGAATTCTCCCGGCAACAGAAAAGCCGGCAACGAGGAATAGGTCGCTTTCCCGCGCAACCGTTCGACCGCTCTGGCGACGATCTGCGGATGATCGAAGGGCAGCGGCGGTAAGGCGTCCACCGGCAACGCTTCGGCGGCCTGACTCTGATCCAGCAGCGTCAGGGGAATCAGCGCGTAGTAGGCGACGCTGACCGACCAGCCGCGCGGGTCGCGGGCCGGCCCGGAGAAGGTGAACAACTGCTCCAGGTAACGGGCGTCAAACCCGATCTTGCTCCGAATCACCCGCCGGGCCGCCATCTCCGTATCGGCGTCTTCCTGGACATGCACAAAGCCGCCCGGCAGCGCCAGCACACCCTCGAACGGCGGTTCCCTGCGCCGCGTCAGAATCAGACAGAGGCGCTCCTCACGGATGGTAAACAGCGCTGTATCCACCATCACCAGGGGTTGCGGGTACGTCGGTTCCACCGGCCGGTCTCCGTAGTTGTTTGATGTTAATAACAAAGAACAAGCAGGTTTTATTCTAAAGCGGGCAGGCTCATCATCCAACGAAAATATTTTAAATGTTATTTGCAAAAAACAATTAACTGTGGTAGTTTCTACACCATGGAGGCAACCATGAACACCGTGACCACTTTATCCGCCGAGAATCTGCTGGCCATTCAGTTCTCTGAGCCGGAGCGGTTGTTTACCGGCGATGAAGAAATCGCCAGGCAGGAATTTCGCGCTCTGGCGGCGCGCTGGCATCCGGATCGTTGCCCGGACGCTGGAACCACCGGCGTCTTCCAGCATATCAACCGGTTGTATGAAGCGGCGGTGCGGAAACTGCGGGGCGGCATCTGGCATACGCCGGGCCTATTGGTAGCGCGGGCGACGGATGGCGCGACCTACCAGATCCGCTATCGCCGGGAACGGGCATTTGAACTGGGGCGGCTGTTTATGGGCCGCGAGATCGTGGCTTGGGTGGTCGGTCGGGAACATACCGATCTGTTCCAGAACGCCCTCCAAACCATCAACCGCCTGCCTTGCGCCAACGCCCGCATGGCGGCGGAAGTGGGGCGCTATCTGCCGGAAATCGTCCGCCATTTCGAGACCGGGGAAGGCTGGGTGCTGGTGGTGCGGAAAGCGTCGGACCTGGTCCTGTTGCGCGACGTGCTCGATTACTCCGGCGGGCGAATGGATGCCCGCCATGTCGCCTGGATCATCAGTTCGCTGCTCAACCTGGCGTGCTATCTCGACTATGCACAGCTCGCCCACAACGCCATTCTGACTGACACCTGGTTTCTTTCCCCGCCCCAGCACAGCGGCGCACTGCTCGGTGGCTGGTGGTACGCAGTTCGGCAAGGCGAACCAATGACCGCCGCGCCGGCCCGCACCGTCCAGTACGCGCCATTCGACGTGCTGGACCGCAAGCGCGGCGACCGCCGCACCGACCGGGAATTGATCCGGGCGCTGGGCCGGGAACTGCTGGGGGATGTAACCGGGGTCCGGCTGGCGCGCGCCAAGGCAGCCCCGGCGCCGATGCTCGACTGGCTGCGGCTGCCGGCGGCTGATTCCGCCCTCCATGACTATCAAACCTGGATGAACCAGGTCCTGAAAGCCAGCTTCGGCGAACGCCGATTCGTCACGCTGGAGATCACCACCGATGACTTGCACTAACTGACCGAGAAGGAGAACGCCATGGGAAGCGCACGCTGGGATCCGTCTGACTGGAGCGACTACGCCGCTTCGACTGCGGGCAAATCCACTGACGCGATATTTACGTCGCGTGGCATTGATAACGACCTGAATCCATTTGGAGTCGCGGTGCGGGAATCGCGCGATTCCGATCTCAACCCGGAATCCACTGCCATCATCGTCGGCCTGGACGTGACCGGCTCGATGGGCATGATCGCCGACGTGCTGGCGCGCCAGGGTCTCGGCGCCATGGTCGAGGAAATCCTGGCCCGCAAGCCGGTGCCTGATCCACACATTATGTGCATGGGCATCGGCGATGTGCTGTACGACCGGGCGCCGCTGCAAGTGACCCAGTTCGAGGCCGACATCCGCATCGCCCGGCAACTGGAAAAGCTGTGGCTGGAAAAGGGCGGCGGCGGCAATTCCTGCGAGTCCTATAACCTGCCGTGGTACTTCGCCGCCATGCACACGGCCATTGACTGCTTCGAGAAGCGCGGCAAGAAGGGCTATCTGTTCACGGTGGGCGACGAGGAGCCGCCGCTGGATTTGCCCGCCGCCGCCATCGCCCGGTTTCTCGGCGACCGGCCACAACGCGATTTCGATTCGCGCGAACTGCTGACGCTGGTGGGTCGGATGTACCACGTGTTTCACGTGATCGTGGAAGAAGGTTCGCACGCCCGCCACAATCCGCGCGGAGTGCGCAACCAGTGGACCGAACTGCTCGGCCAACGAGTCATCGGCCTGTCCGACCACACCAAGCTGGCGGAAGTAATCGTCTCCGCCATTGAAGTCAACGAAGGCCGCGACCGGGACCGGGTCGTGAAAAGCTGGTCGAAACAAACCGCGCTGGTGGTGCAACGCGCCGTAGGGGCGCTGGGGCCGGCCCGGAGCGGGAACACCGGGGTGGTGCGGTTCTGAGGTGCGAGGGACCATGAGGATGCGTCAACCCAAAACCGCCCAGGTTGTCATCGGCGCGCAATTCGGTGACGAAGGCAAGGGAAAGATCACTGATTATTACGCGGCGGCGGTCGGAACCGATGGCGTCGTGGCGCGGTTCAATGGCGGGGCGCAGGCCGGGCATACGGTGGTGACGCCGGACGGCTTGCGCCACGTCTTCAGCCATGTCGGCAGTGGCGCATTCGCCGGGGCCGCCACCTTTTTGTCACGGTTTTTCGTATCCAACCCCATTTTGTTCCTGAAGGAATGGGAAGTGCTGGCGACCCAGGGCATCAGGCCGCTGGTTTATGTGGATCCGCACAGCCCGGTGACCACCCCCTACGAGATGATGATCAACCAGATCAGCGAACGGGAACGGGGAACGGATCGCCATGGCAGTTGCGGCATCGGCTTCGGCGAGACCCTCGAACGCAACCTGACGCCGGTTTACGCGCTGACTGTCGGCGCTCTGGACGACGCCGGGGCGCTGGCGGTGAAACTCGACGCGATCCGCCGCGTTTATGCGCCCGCCCGACTGGCCCGGCTGGGGTTCGGCGAAGCGTTCGCCCGAAACGCCGGCCTGTTTTTGTCGGACGCCATCCTGGAGCACTTCGTCGCAGACACGCGCTGCTTTCTCGCGCGGACAACGGTAGCCGATATTCAGACCGCGACGCACAGCCGGCGTCTGCTGTTCGAGGGCGCGCAAGGTTTGCTGTTGGATCAGGATCGCGGGTTTTTCCCGCATGTCACCCGCTCCAATACCGGCCTGCGCAATGTGCTGGCGTTGGCGGGCGATCTGGGTCTGGAACGATTGGAAGTCACCTATGTGACCCGCGCCTATCTGACCCGACACGGCGCTGGCCCACTGCCCCACGAGTTGCCGGAGAAACCCTATCCCGGCGTGATTGACGCCACCAATGTGCCGAATGCTTATCAGGGGGCGCTGCGGTTCGCGTGGCTGGATTTGGATTTACTCAGCCACGCCATCGCCGAGGACCTGGCCGACGCAAAACGATGGCCGGAGGTGTCGGTTAACGCTCGGCTGGCCATTACCTGTCTGGATCAACTCGGCGACGAACCGGCGACCTATTACCGTGATGGACTGCGGCGCGCAGCCAGTATCGAATCGTTCGCTGCGGCGGCGAGCGCGGGCATGGCGGACGTTTTGCTCGGCATCGGCGCGGATCGAAATTCGATTCAGGTTTCCGGCTAATATTTCACTCATCAGGTTCAACCCCAAAAAACTGGATGAACCGCCAAAACGCCAAGCCCGCCCAGAAGAAGATCAACAGAAAAGAACGAAGAACAAAGCTTGTGAAAAATATAGCGCCCACTAAACGGGTAATCTCGTAACAGCCATCAGGAACAGAATGCTATGTACATCGGCGATTATCTCGGCCGGCGCACGATCTACAGCCCGGAGGCGCTGGCGATTGTAGACGCAGGCAAAAATCCGGAACTGCGGCTCAGTTTCGCCCAACTGAACGAACGGGCCAACCGGCTGGCGAACTGGCTGCGCCACACCGCCGGCGTCGGCAAGGGCGACCGGGTGGCGATGCTGGCGCTGGATGGGGTTGAGCACCTGGACGTCCTCTTCGCCTGCGGCAAGCTGGGGGCGATTCATACCGCGCTGAACTGGCGGCTGCACTGGCGCGAGTTGCAACAGATTCTGGCCGAAGTCACCCCAACCGTGCTGGTCTACGATGATGCCTTCAAGGACAGCATCGCCCTGCTGGCGCAGGAGGAAACCCCGATTCGCCACTGGATTCATCTCGACGGCGCCGGCATCCCCGGCAGCCTGCACTTTGGCGATCTGCTCGACGCCGCTCTGGCCACACCCTGCGCGTGCGAGATGCTGGTCGAGGAGGACATCGCCGCCATCGTCTTCACCGGCGGCACCACCGGTCTGCCCAAGGGCGCGCAAATCAGCCATCGCCAGATCGCCTGGAACTGCCTGAACTCGGTCATTCACGACGTGGGCCGCAACGAGGTGTATCTGAACGTGTTCCCGATGTTCCATGTCGGCGGGTTGTTCGTCTACACCCTGCCCCAGGTCATCATGGGCGGAACCACCGTGTTGCTCAAACGGTTCGACCCGGAGCAGGTGTTGCGGCTGATCGAGCGGGAAAAAGCCACCATCTTCGCAGCGGTGCCGGCGATGTATCAGATGCTGACTCAAACCCCGGCCTGGGCCGATGCCGATTTAAGCTCGCTGCGGTTCTGCACCAGCGGCGGCGCGCCCCTGCCCGTGCCGCTGGTCGAGCAATACACCCGCGAAAAGGGCATCCGCTTCAAACAGGGCTTCGGCATGACTGAATTTGGCCCCGGCCTGTTCGCGCTGGCCCCGGAAGACGCCATCCGCAAGGCCGGCAGTATCGGGCGGCCCAATTTCTACATTGACGCCCGGATTGTGGATCGGGAAAACCGCCCGCTGGGACCGAACCATGTCGGCGAACTGGTGCTGAAAGGCCCTAGCATCGCGTCCGGCTACTTCAACAACGCCGCCGCCTGGGCGGAGGTGGTGGACGCCGACGGCTGGTTCCACACCGGCGACCTGGCCCGCTACGATGAGGACTGGTATTTCTTCATCGTGGACCGGCTCAAGGACATGTTCATTTCCGGCGGCGAGAACGTCTACCCGGCGGAAATCGAAGCCGCGCTGTACCGGCATCCGGCGGTGTTTCAGTGCGCGGTGGTCGGCGTCCCGGACCCCAAGTGGGGCGAGGTCGGCAAGGCGTTCGTGGTGCTCAAGCCGGGCCAGACCGCCAGCGCCGAGGAGCTGTTGGCGCACCTCGGCGACAGCCTGGCCCGTTACAAAATTCCCCGCCAGATCGAATTCGTGGCGTCCCTGCCGATCTCGCCCGCAGGCAAGGTGCTACGGCGGGAATTGCGGGGGTAAAACGTCAGGCGTCGTTTCACCGGCAGGCCGTCCCGGCATACGGCAACGTATCCGGGATAATCTGCACGCCGGTGCTGTAGACCTGATCGGGTTCAATGACCCCGGCGGTGTCGAAGGTCGCTTCGATCAGAAACGCCTTCCAGCCGGTGGGCGGCGGCGACACCACGCCAACATAGGAACCGTTGGACATCGGCGTCAGCGACTGAAAGCCGGTTCCGCTGGCAAAGGACGATAAAACCACCGGTTCCCACGGGATTAAATCCTGACTCGTCCACACCGCCCCCAGCGATTCCAGCCGGAAATCCCGCGCGCCGGGATTGGTCGCCTGCCACAACTTCACTTCCTTGGGCCGGGCCGAGGGCCAAATCCAGAGCAGGCCGTTTTCCACCACCGTCCACTCAATATGCGGACTGGTCTTGTTGTCGAGGATATCGTCAATCCACGACAGCGCTTCGATGATCACGTCCTCGCTCTGCTTATGGTCGGTGTTTGGCGTGTAGCGCAGCCACTTGGGATCCGGCAGATCGGCGTAGTAAAACCGCGAGGAATCGGTGGTGAAAAACTGATCGCCCGTGGCGTTGAGGATCAGCTTGGGCATGGTGTAGCGGTCGCGGTAGGTGTAGGGGTCCACCACTTGCAGCATCGCCTGGCCCGCCGGCGTCTGCACCCGGCACGGCAGATTAAACGCCACGTAATCCTTCAGCGCGGGCGCATAGAAGCCGTAGGCTTCCCAGTGATGGATGAATTGCCGGCCCAGGTTGGGCATATCAATCGAGGCGGGGATGATGGCCTTGACCCGTGGATCCACGGCGGCAGTCAGCCAGGTGGTCCAGCCGCGCTTGGAGCCGCCCAGCACCAGAAAGTTTTCGATGTTCACGCCCTTGCTGGCCGCAAAGGTCTGGACCGTGTCCATGGCGCGCACAGCGGCCTTGGTCATCGCCAGATGCACCGGCCATTCCGGATCGCCAGTATCCAGCGCCTTATCCAGGCTGTAGGCCAGAATTTCATCCTCCTTGCGCCCGATTCCCACTTCGTCGGTGAAGTACAGCGGCTGATTCGGCACCTGATTGACGATGGCAAGAACCGCCCCCGTTGCCAGGGCTGCCGCTCCGACCGCATCGTTGATCTCGGTCGTCAGCGTACCACCGTTTTTGCCGCCGCCGATCACCAGGACTGCGGTATCGGTAGTGTCCAGCCCAACCCTCGGAATGACCAGCGCAACCTCGTGCGTCCATATCGGGCGGTCCACCTCGCTGGCCGAGCGCCACTGCTGGGAGGTCATTTCCAGAAAATAGATGGCGTAGGCGGCTCTTTCCTGGGTGTGGTAATGCCGGTACGAGTAATTCGGATCCGGTTTAGCGACGTAGCGATCCAGAGCCGTTTCCGCCGCCCAGCCGCCGCGCGCCAGCGCCAGCCCGAGCACCAGGAGTCCGATGAGCCATCGTCCCTCATGTCGCCAGAATTTGCGCGCGGGCACCGCGCACGCCTCACGCCAGGTCATCTGAGTCATCATTCACCTCGCCTGATGGGCCATGAAAAACCAAACGTTATGTTACCATTTTAAGACCCTTTGCACGCTGAACGGAAAGGAATCGAAGCACGTTCAGCACCAACCCGCCCCCCGTCCGGATTTCGGAAGCCGCCGCGACGAGGGACTTTTTGGAACGACCGCGCCATGACCTCGCCTTCCTTGCTGTCTCGCAAACCCATTGTGCCCGCCGAACGGTTGATTTTCGCCCTGGACGTACCCAGCCCGGCGACGGCCCGGCAACTGGTCGAAACCCTTGGCGACGCGGTGCGCTTCTACAAAATCGGCCTGGAATTGTTCATGGCCGGCGGCTATTTCGAACTCATCGAGTGGCTGCGCGCCTGCGACAAAAAAGTGTTTGTTGACCTCAAATTCTTCGACGTGCCCGAAACGGTTCGTTCCGCCGTGCGCCAGCTCAAACCCTACGACGCCAGCTTCGCCACCGTGCATGGCAACGACGCCATCCTCCGGGCGGCAGTGGAAGCGGCGCGGGAGACCGGCGCCGACCTGGGCATCCTGGCCGTAACCGCACTGACCAGCCTGGATCAGGCTGATCTCAACGACCTGGGTTTCGCCTGCGATCCCAGGGCGCTGGTGCTGTCGCGGGCGCGGCGGGCGCTGGAGATCGGTTGCCGGGGGGTGATTTCCTCGGGGCTGGAAGCCGCCGAGTTGCGCGAACATCTGGGCGATCAACTGCTGGTCATCACACCGGGTATCCGCCCGGTGCTCAATCGCCCGACCGACGACCAGAAGCGCACGATGGACGTGGAAGAGGCTTTTCTGAGCGGCGCCGATTACATCGTGGTTGGTCGGCCCATCCGCCAGGCGCCCGATCCCTGCGCGGCGGCGGCGGCGATTCAGGAGCGGATCACCCGGCTGTTCGCGGTGGGATGACCGCTAGCGGTACTGGCGCAGATACCACCATTCGTAGAACCGCTTGGCCTGGTGGCCGAACCAGGTCGGCGGCAGGGTGATCAGCCGTTCCGGCGTGCGCCAGACCAGCATCCCGCGATCCAGCATGTCCA
>CALMNY010000542.1 GCA_937872125.1 uncultured Candidatus Competibacteraceae bacterium
ATGGCGCTCATGGTCGCCTCGGTGCCGGAATTGCACATCCGCACCAGTTCCATGGATGGGACGAGTTCCTGAATCCGCCGCGCCATGACTGTTTCGATGGCGGTGGGGGCGCCGAAGCTCAGACCATTGGCGGCGGCGTCCTGCACCGCGCGCACCACCGCCGGATGGGCGTGGCCGGCGATCATCGGTCCCCAGGAACCGACATAGTCAATGTAACGGCGCTCATCCTCGTCATAGAGCCAGGCGCCCGCGCCGCGTTTGAAGAAGATCGGCGTTCCACCGACGCCGCGAAAGGCGCGCACCGGCGAATTGACTCCGCCGGGAATATGCTGTTGGGCTTCGGCGAACAGGTGTTCGGAACGGGTCATGATGAAATTCCTCAAGCGAACAGGTTAGCGTAGCGGCGGGCGGCGGCCTGGATGTCGGGCTGGCCGAACACCCCGCTGACCACCGCCAGCGCGTCGGCGCCCACGTCCAGCAGCAGCGGCGCATTATCCGGGGTGATGCCGCCGATGGCGACGATGGGGATGTGCAAAGCCGCACGGGCTTTGCGCAGCAAGGCAATAGGCGCGCGAATTTCGGTGGGTTTGGTCGGCGAGGGGAAAAGCGCGCCGAACGCCACGTAGTCCGCGCCAGCTTGCGCGGCTTCCAGCGCCAGGTCCAGCCGGTCGTAACAGGACACGCCGATGATGGCGTTTTTGCCCAGCCGGGCGCGCGCGCTGGCGAACACCGGATCATCCTTGCCGACGTGGACGCCGGCGGCGCCCACCTGGGCCGCCAGTTCCACATCATCGTTGATGATCAGCGGGATCGTATGGCGCTGGCACAACTCGTTGAGCGCCGTAGCCTGCGCTAACCGGCGCGCGGCGTCATGGCTCTTGTCGCGGTACTGGATCAGCCGGGCGCCGCCCAGAATGGCCTGTTCGACGGCATGGATGAGCCGGTCATCGGAAATGAGCAGAGCGTCGGTGATCGCGTACAGGCCGTGGCAGGGTGTTGGGTTCATGGTTGACCTCGGGAAGTGGTAGCCCAGAACAGCCGGTTGGGAATCTGTTGTCCGCCGCCGACCCGGTAGCCGGCTTGCAGGGCTTGCCAGACGTAGTGCTGGGCGCGGTAAATGGCGGAGCCAATGGATTCTTCCGAAGAGGGGGCTTGACCCTGAGCGAGCAAGGCGGCGATGGCGGACGCCAGCGTGCAACCCGAACCGTGGTAACTTCCTGGCAGGCGCGGCCAGCGCCAGGTTTCCAGCACACGATTGTTGCCGTACAGGGTGTTAATAACCTCGCTACCCGGTTCATGCCCGCCGGTGATCAGCACATAGCGGCAGCCGCGCGCCAGCAGCGCCATGGCGCAGGCTTCCAGCGTGTCGGCTTCCGGCGCCAGCCGGCGGGCCTCGATGCTGTTGGGCGTCAGCACCGTGGTCAGCGGTAGCAGCAGGGTCTGAATGGCTTCGATCAGCACGGCGCTGGCCAATTCAGTGCCGCCGCCCGCCGCCAGCACCGGGTCGAGCACCACCGGGATGGCGGGATAAGCGGCGAACAGCGTGTATAAAGCAGCGGCGTTGTCGGCGCCGCCGATCACACCGACTTTGAATGCCGCCACCGGCATATCTTCCAGCACCGCCCGCGCCTGGGCGAGCACCTGAGCGGGTTCTACCGGCAGCAGCGCCTGAACATTATGAGTGTCCTGCACGGTCAAGGCGGTAATGACCGGCGCGGGATGACAGCCCAGACTGACCAGGGTTTCGCTGTCGGCGGCAATGCCGGCCCCTCCACTGGGATCATTGCCGGCCAGGGTCATGACCACCGGAGGGGGAAGGGGAGGGGAAGGAGTCAAGCCGATGCTCCAGGTGGGATGGAAACATGAATTCTAACAAACGCCATGGCTTTTTCGGGATGCGCCGCCATGGGACAATGACCGCCGCGAAATCAGCGTGGATGAAGGGTTTGAGCGTGATGAAGAAATATATGTGTCTGGTGTGCGGATGGATTTATGACGAGGAAAAGGGCTGGCCGGAGGACGGTATTCCGCCAGGCACCCGCTGGGACGACGTACCGCCAGCCTGGGTCTGTCCGGAGTGCGGCGCCGCCAAGAGCGACTTTGAAATGGTGGAAATTTAGAGGATGTTGACATGACGACTCTGACCGGGCGGATTCAGCTCAGCTCAGGCGATATTACCCAACTCCGGGTAGACGCCATTGTTAACGCCGCCAACCGCTCGCTGCTGGGCGGCGGCGGGGTGGACGGAGCGATTCATCGCGCCGCCGGGCCGGAATTGCTGACCGAGTGCCGGACCCTGGGCGGCTGCGAAACGGGGCAGGCCAAAATCACCCGGGGCTATCGCCTGCCGGCCCGCCATGTCATTCATACCGTCGGGCCGATCTGGCAGGGCGGCGACGCGGGCGAGTCGGAGCTGCTGGCGGCCTGTTATCGCAATAGCCTGAAGCTGGCGGTCGCGCACGGCGTCCGCACCCTCGCTTTTCCCGCCATCAGTTGTGGGGTGTACGGCTATCCGCTGGACGAGGCGGCGCAGATCGCAGTGCGCGAGGTCAAAGCGTTCCTGGCCCAGGATGACCGGATCGAGACGGTCTGTCTGGTCTGTTTCGGCGGGGATGTGCGGGCGGCGTATGAACGGGCATTGGCCCAGGATGGCTAATCCGGCCATCGCCACACCGGTTCGCCACTCCGCTGCTGTTCCAGATACGCCAGGGTCAGGGCGGAGAGATCAGGGCCATGGCGGGCGAGAAAGCGCCGCTGCCAGTCCGCGCCGGTGCGCCCGCTGGCGATCCGGGCGGCGATGAGGTCCAGATACTCGTTCATGTCCGCCGCGTGGATGTCCAGCGCCCGCAGCCCACGTCGGGCCAGCGGCAACAATTCCTCCAGCAGCAGTTGCCGCAGCGACCCCCGCCGGCCGTTCAGCCACACGACCTCGGCGCGCAGGCCCTCTCGCGCGGCGGCGTAGAAATTGGCCCGGCACTGAGCGAAATCCAGCATCGCGGTGACCGGCGGCGTTGCCCGCGCCAGTTCGTGAACCAGCCCGTAATACAACGCCGCATTGGCGATGGTGTCGGGAATGCTGGGGCCAGCCGGCATCACCCGATGCTCGATGCGCAAGTGTGGCGTCCCGTCGGCCTCGAAGCCCAGCAGCGGTCGGTTCCAGCGCCAGATCGTGCCGTTGTGCAGCCGCAGGTGCGGCAACTGTTCGGCGGGTTCCGCGCTCAGGTCTACCGGCAGCAGCGGTGGATAGTGCGCCTGATTCTCGACGAACAGTTCCAGTAGCGATTCCTGGATATAGCCGCTGCCGAAAGTGACCCGCCAGTAGTTCGGATCGTTGGCGCGCACCCCGCCCGCCAGCGCCACGCCCTGCTCAAACAGGGGAATGCGGGTTTCCTGCCACAAGGTCTTGCCGAACAGCAACGGCGAATTGGCGGCCACCGCCACCATCGGCGCCGACAGCGCCAGTGCGGCGTTGAAAAAGGCCGCCGCTTCAGGGGCCGCAACCTGCAAATGGGTTTGGAACGAGGTGGTGGCGGCTTCCAGCATCACGTCCGGATGCGTCAGACTCAGGGTTTCGGCGCCGTGAATCGCCAGTTCCATCGGTCGGCCGCGCCGCCGCTGCAAAATCTGCTCGTTAATCGCCCGGTAGCGTTGCTGGGCCGACATGTGCTCCAGGGTCAGGTCCTCCAACCGCAGTGTGGGCAGGATGCCAATCAGCGCCACTGCCGCCTCCAGTTCAGCGGCCACCTGCTGGCAGCGCCGCCACAGACTTTCGAGATTGGTGTGCATCCGCCGCAAGACGTCGCCGTGTAAAGGCAGGGGAGGCGTGTTGAGTTCGATATTAAACAGACTCAGTTCCGGCACCACCAGCGGATCGGCCAGCCGTTCCAGGAAAACCCGGTTGAGCGGCGCCGGCTGACCGTGGCGATCCACCAGCCACGCCTCGATTTCAAAACCGGCGACGCCGCCGGTCGGGACAAACCGGCCCGTATGGAGCCAGTCGCTCAGGGTCGCGGTTTCCTGACGCAACCGCGCCCGGAACCGGCGGAAATCCTGGCGGGTAAAGTGGGATTGGCAAATCTCCTGGCCCATGCGCAGCGCCTCCGGATAGCAGGGTGCTTGGATCAACTATAGCCGGTCGCGCTCGTCGCGGAAGCTAAAGCCTCGGAGCGGAAGGGTCAGATTCCGGGTCAGGGCGATGGCCTGGAACCGGTCGCCCATTTCGCCGGGCAGGGTCAGCAGCTTCACCTGGCGCGCTTGCTCCAGATAGCGGACGGTATCGGTGGGGCTCGAAATCCCCCCGGCTTCGCCACCCCCCTTTTCCAAAGGGGGGTTAGGGGGGATTTGATCGGCCAGCAAGTCCATCAGTCCGCAGCCGAACAGAAAGTAGTTCTGGCGGGTGTAACCGGCGACGTCCAGCCCCACGGCGCGGGCGGCCTGGGCGACGGCGGTGAAGTCCACGCTGGCAGTGATGTCTTGCAGGCCGGGCAGGATCAGCGGGTCGTCGTGAGCGCGATGGCGGTAGTGGCAGAGCAGAGTGCCCGTCGTGCGTTCAGGATGGTAATACGCGCGGCGCGGATAGCCGTAATCCACGAACAGCAGTGCGCCCGCCGCCAGCGGTTCGGCGATGGTCCGCAGCCAGTCTTGCAGATGCGGGATGTATTCGGAACGGTAATCTTCAGGCAGGCGCCCGCCCAGATCAGCCTCGATTCCCGCGATGGCGGCGGTCACTGCCGGGTCTTCGTCGCCTTCGGCCCAG
>CALMNY010000543.1 GCA_937872125.1 uncultured Candidatus Competibacteraceae bacterium
CTACAGGACGAAGCAGCGGCAGGCGGTCGCCGAGGCACGCGCGGGAGTCGCCGACGAGTTGTTCACTGCTGTTCTGGCGGCGCGGTCGGGGCAGCCCGTACCGCCGGGATCCGATGCGCAGTACCTGTCTCGGCGCCCGGTGGCCGATCTCCGGGTGGAGTCGGCGCCGGAGCGCGGCGGCCATGCGCTGGTCGCCGAGTTCGCGGTGGAGTCGGAGACTTCAGGCCATCGCCGGGTGCTGGCGACTTATCCCACCGAGGCCGAGGCGCTGCGCCAGCTCGACCGGTTGACCCGATCCCCGGGGCGGTGGTCGGCGTGGCTGGCGCGAGGCACCGCCGGGCTGGCCATCCTGTTCGCGATCTGGTTTCTGTTCTTCCTGCCAGTGGATGGCGACCGGCTCGCCGTGCCCACCCGCAACGGCGCGGGCCGGGGCGAACCGGTGGCGCCGGTAACCCGGGCGCCGCTGCCGCGCCCCGATCGCGGCGAATGGCCCCCACCGGCGCGGGTCGACGATCCCGCCGCCAATTCGGTTAGCCCTGCCGGTGGTGAAGCGGCGGGCCGGCTCGACCGGTAAGCACGGGGCCGATCCACGATGTCCCAGTCAACGCTCCCGCGCGGGGTCGATCCCGATCAGGTAGTCCATCCCCGGTTTTACCTGCGCGACATTCAGACCCCGTTCCAGCGGTTCAAGCGCGCGTGCCGCCAGCCGCGCCTCCTGGGCGTGGCGAGCTTGATGTGGGCCGGGGTGGTGTATCGGTATCCGGCCGTGCTGGACCTCGGCCTGCTGGCGGGAATGGTCCTGGTCGTGGTGGGTTGGCGCCTCAAGCCTCGATTGCCGCTGAAATTGCCCGACCGTTATCGGGGTACCGATCCCCACGATCTCAAGCCCGGATCGGAGACGGAATGCCACCGCGCGCGGGGGGTGTTCCATCTCGGCAACGACCGGCGGTCCGGCGCCGAGTTGTACGTGACCGAGGACGAAGTCCGCACCCATCTGCTGATCCTCGGCGGTACCGGCGCCGGCAAGACCGAAGCGATGCTCGGGCTGGCGGCCCAGGCGCTGCTGTGGGGGTCCGGCTTCGCCTTCAAGGACGCCAAGGGCGATACCGCGCTGTGGGCGAAGACGTTCGCGCTGGCCCGGGCCTGCGGGCGCGAGGATGACCTGTACGTGGTCAACTACCTGACCGGCGCCGCGACCGTGGATCCGGACGCACCGGTGGAACGACGGCTCAGCAACACTTTCAACCCGTTCGCCACTGGCTCCGCCGACACCCTGACCCAGTTGCTGGTGGCGCAGATGGCGGAGGCGGGCGGCGATTCGGCGACCTGGAAGGACAAGGCCATCGGCCTGCTGACCGTGGTGGTCCGGGTGCTGGTGGCGCTGCGCGACCGGGGCGTGGACGAGCGGGGCGAGCCGTTCACCTTCGACGTGCTGGCGCTGCGCCGGGCCTTGCCGCTCGATGCGCTGATCGACTGGTCCCTGCGCGCCGAGCATCAGGTGGACGGCTTCACCCTGCCGGCCGCTGTCCAGGCCGGCCTCCAGCATTATCTGGACAGCGTGCCGGGGTTCCGGGAGCCGCGCCAGCTCTGGGAACATCAAAACCCGGAGGTTCCGTTCACCGCCGAGATCATCCGCGCGCGGAGCTACCCGACCTAGCCGGAGCCGCAGACCTACGTGCAGCACGGCTACCTGGTCAATCAGTTCAACCGGATGCTGACCCAACTGGCGGACGTGTACGGCCACATCTACCGGGTCCGGCAAGGCGAGGTGGATTTTGCCGACCTGGTGCTCAACCGCCGCATCCTGCTGGTGCAGTTGCCGGCGTTGGAGAAGAGTCCCGACGAGCTGGCCAGCCTGGGCAAAGTGATCGTCGCCGCGATGAAGACCATGCTGGCGGTCGGTCTGGGGGCGCGGCTGGAGGGCACCCATCGGGAGGTGATCGTCAGCAAGCCGCTCAACGCCCCGTCGCCGTTTCTCGACTTCAATGATGAGTACGGCTACTACGCGGTCAAGGGCTTCGCGGTGGTGGCGGCGCAGGCCCGCGCGCTGGGCTTCGCGGTGTGCTTCGGCGGGCAGGATTCCCCGAGCTTCGGCAAGGAATCCAAGGAAGAAGCAGCGGCGATCTTCGGCAACACCCTGATCAAGATCGCCATGAAGATCGAGGATGCGCAGGAGACCTTCGAACTGTTTCAAAAAACCGCCGGCGAAGCCTGGGTGACCCCGACCAGCGGCTTTGCCCGCCACGACAACGCCTGGCTCAGCCATTATTATCACGATACCAGCAGCGCGGGCGTGGAGAAGCGCTCGCGGATCGACCTGCTCGACATTCGCGAGCAGCGGGCGGGGCAGGCGCACATCTTTCAAGGGTCCACCCTGATTCGCGCCGAGTTGTTCTACGCCCGGCCGCCCACCGCTCCGGCCTATCGGCTCAACCGCTTTATCGAACTCTTGCCGCAAACCCCGGACGCTATTTTGGCCCAGCAGGACCGGCCGGCGACGCCTGAGGCATTGCGATAGCCCGATCCGAACGGCTTGCGCGCGGCCATCGGCGCGATTCTGAACACGCCGAACGCGCTGCTGGACCTCCTGGACCTCCCCCACCGTCCCGAACTGGCGGCGCTGCGTCGGAGCGATGATCCAGCCCCCTTCGTGACGGGCCTGATCGCCTGGGTGCTGGACACCTGTCGGACCCAGGAGCGCGAGTTCGTCGCCGCGTTGGCCACGGTCGAGGCGGGGGAGGGGATGGTGACGCCGGCGGAGGAAGAGACGCTGTACCACGTCGGTCTCAGTGCCGGGCAACCCCCACTGGACGTCTATCAGGACCAGCCGGACGATGGACTGTCGGGGACTGGTTCCGACCTGGAAACCGTCCAGGTTACCCCGATCACTCCCATCGGATTCCAGGAAGCAGCGCGCCGGCTCGATCCCGATTTTGCCCACCTGAATCCCGCTCCGGCCCACCGCTCGGATGCGCTGCCGCGCGCGGCGGTGAGCAGCCTTGGGGTGCTCGATGCCGGGGACGTCCTCGCCCAAGTGGAACCGAACCGCGAGCGGATTCGCTCGGACTGACCCTGCTGGAGCGCACGATGAACGGCCGATTCCTCCCTACGCTTTCCATTGCCATCCTGGTCGCGGGCGTCGCGAACCCCCGGATCGCCGCGCCGGACCCGTTACCCATAGCGCCGCCCGCCCCGTCGGCGGGTGTCCCCGTTTCACCTCCGGTTGCCCCGGCGCCTGCCGAAGCGTACCCGGCGGCGATTCAAACGCTGCTGGACCGTGGAGGTCGGCTGGCCGGGCGCGGGGTGGTGGGCGATTTGCCCTTCTGGACGATCGAGACGCCGGCTGGCCAGCAGACCTATGTCACCAGCCCGCGCGGCTTGGTGATCCGGGGGCAGGTGTACGACTCCGGTGGGCTACTCAAGCTCGATACCACGGCGGCGGTCCCGGTCATCCTCGATCCGGCCCGCCAGCGCCGCGAGGGGCTTGAGCCGCTACTCGGTGGGATGGATCCCGTTC
>CALMNY010000544.1 GCA_937872125.1 uncultured Candidatus Competibacteraceae bacterium
AAACATCGCGCAGGCGCATCAGTTCGTCGCGACCGGGAACGCCGAACTGGGCTTCGTCGCCCTGTCGCAGGTGATGGAGAACGGCAAGCTCACCGGCGGTTCCGGGTGGCAGGTTCCGGCCAACCTGTACGAGCCAATCCGCCAGGACGCGGTGATTCTGGCCAAGGGCAAGGATCAGCCCGCTGCCGAGGCGCTGATGAAGTATCTCAAGGGCAGGAAAGCCACCGCTATCATCAAGTCCTACGGTTACGATCTCTAAGGAAACCGGCGGGTGCCGAGCGACGTTGATCTGGCCGCCGTCTGGCTGACCCTCAAGCTGGCGACCGTTACTACACTCATCCTGCTGATCATCGGCACCCCCATCGCCTGGTGGCTGGCCCGCACCCGTTCCTGGTTCAAGGGACCGGTCGGCGCAGTAGTGGCGCTACCGCTGGTGCTGCCGCCCACCGTGCTCGGTTTTTACCTGCTGGTCGCGATGGGGCCGCATGGGCCGGTCGGTCAGCTCACTCAGAGCCTGGGGCTGGGCGTGCTGCCCTTCACCTTTCCCGGTCTGGTTGTCGCCTCAGTGCTCTATTCCATGCCTTTCGTGGTGCAGCCGCTGCAACAGGCGTTCGAAGCCATCGGCGCGCGTCCGCTGGAGGTCGCCGCCACCCTGCGCGCGAATCACTGGGACGCCTTCTTCACGGTAGCCGTGCCGTTGGCGAAACCCGGCTTCATTACCGCCGCCATTCTTGGCTTTGCCCACACCGTTGGCGAGTTCGGCGTGGTGCTGATGATCGGCGGCAACATCCCGAACAAGACGCGCGTGGTTTCGGTACAGATTTACGACCACGTCGAGGCAATGGAATACGCCCAGGCTCATTGGCTGGCGGGCGGCATGGTGGTTTTTGCCTTCCTCGTGCTGCTGGCGCTCTATACGCTTAACCGGACGGGACGCAACCTGTGAGCATCGAAGCGCGGTTTCGGCTCGACTACCCCGATTTCACGCTCGATGTCAATCTTACGCTGCCGGGCGTTGGCGTCACGGCCCTGTTCGGACCCTCCGGCTCGGGTAAGACCAGCCTCCTGCGCTGCGTGGCCGGGTTGGAACGAGCAACCAGCGGTTATCTCACGGTCAATGGCCAAGTCTGGCAGGACGACGCGCGCCGGCTATTCACGCCGACCCACCGGCGGCCTCTCGGTTATGTCTTCCAGGAAGCCAGCCTGTTTTCGCACCTTTCCGTGCACCGCAACCTGGATTTTGGCCTGAAGCGGACGCCCGTCGCCGAACGCCGGGTAGGGCTGGAGCAGATTATCGCCCTGCTCGGCATCGGCCCCCTGCTCGACCGCCGGCCAGCGCATCTCTCCGGCGGCGAACGGCAGCGCGTAGCCATCGCCCGCGCGCTGGCAACTAGTCCGCGCCTGCTGCTGATGGACGAACCACTGGCGGCGCTCGATCTCAAGCGCAAGGGCGAAATCCTGCCCTATCTGGAACGCTTGCACAGCGAACTCGACATTCCGGTGCTGTACGTCAGCCACTCGCCCGATGAAGTCGCGCGGCTGGCCGATCATGTGGTGTATCTGGAAGCGGGCCGGGCGCACGCGGCAGGGCCGTTGAACGAAATCCTGACCCGGCCGGATTTGCCACTGGTTCACCTGGACGAGGCGGCGGCTGTGCTCGACGCCCGCGTGGCCGGCCACGATGAGGTTTATCACCTGACTGAAGTCAGCATTCCATGCGGTCGGCTGGCAGTGTCTCACAGCGCGCTTCCAGTCGGTGCGCCGACCCGGGTGCGCATTCACGCCCGCGACGTGAGCCTCGCTCTGCAACCGTCGGAGCGGTCGAGCATCCAGAACGTGCTGCCGGCGACAGTCCTGGACGTACAGGGTGATCATGACCCGGCGCAGGCGCTGGTGCGGCTTGATCTAGGTAACGGCGCTATTCTGCTGGCCCGGATTACCTGGCGCTCAGTCGCGCATTTGGGCATCGCGCCTGGTATAAGGGTGTACGCGCAGGTCAAAAGCGTGGCGTTGATGGATTGAAAGTTATCTTGCCAGATATGAAGAGGGGAACGATGCGATTTGGAAGAAACGCCGCAACCGCTTGAAAAGCCTGGCGCGCCCGGCGGGACTCGAACCCACGACCTTTGGCTTCGGAGGCCAACACTCTATCCATCTGAGCTACGGGCGCGTTGAGAAGGGAACGTGTATTATGCCCAGCCAGTTACTCTGCGTCCAGACCTCGACCGCAGTTTTTGCCGAAATCGCTGGGTAATTCAATTTTGACTGCCTACAGAGCAGCGGTTTCCAGGCCCCGCTGAATAACGCTATAATCTGTATGTGTACGGTAGTTTTGCCCAAAGCCCAAGATAACAAATCCAAACCCAGACCTTCTCACCCACGGCGCCATCGTGCAAACCCCTGAATCAAACCAGGGGAAAGCGTTCGGGTCGAGCCATCACCGCGATGCTGCCGGGAATGAGCAGGTTAAGAATGCGTTTAGTGAGGTGAGAGTGTGAGCTCGCAAGTCGCAGAAAAATCCTTTATCACCACCTTTGTCACCCTGATCTCGGCGCTGGCATTACTGGCGACGGTGCTGTTTATGGTAGGCGCTCTGGTCGGCGTTGTCGGCAACGTTGCTCCCGACGATGGTTCGCGCAAGCAGGTCGCCGCAGTCGAACGCATCAAACCGGTCGCCCAGATTGCTCTTGCCGTACCTCAACCCGCTGGCGCTGAACTGAAACTGTCTGGCCAAGAGGTCTACAACAAGGTCTGCATGGCCTGCCACGCGACGGGTGCGGCGGGCGCTCCCAAAGTCGGGGCCAAGGATCAGTGGGAGCCTCGCTTCGCTCAGGGCCTGGATACCCTCGTAAAAAACGCGGTCAACGGTATTCGTGGCATGCCTGCCAAGGGCGGCAATCCTGCCTTGACCGAGACCAACCTCAAGGAGGCCATCGTCTATATGCTGGGCGAAACCGGCATCAAGACGGATAGCGCGCCGGCGCCGGTTGCTGACGCTCCAGCCGCTGCCCCCGCCGACGCTCCAGCCGCTGCCCCCGCCGACGCTCCAGCCGCACCGGTTGAATCGAAATAATCCGCCGTCTTTCGGCATTGTTGCCATGCCAGGGCCATCCTTCGGGGTGGCCTTTCATTTTTCCAGCGAGCCGGTCATGCGTCCCGATTTCCGCTATACCGAATCCCCCCACCAGGAGCGCCGTGACCGCGCTAATCTGCGCGCTTTGCTGCCGTATCTGTGGGAATATCGTGGTCGGGTGCTGTTGGCGCTCAGTTGTCTGGTGCTGGCCAAGATCGCCAATATCGGCGTGCCGCTGACGCTCAAACAGATCGTGGATCGTCTGGACACCCACCAACAAGCCGTGATCGTGCTGCCAGTGACGTTGCTGCTGGCCTACGGGGCGTTGAAACTGGGTAACGCCCTGTTTAGCGAATTGCGCGATGTGCTGTTCGCCCGGGTCCGCTATCGCGCCATGCGCCGGCTGACCCTGCGCACCCTGGCGCACCTGCACGATCTGTCGCT
>CALMNY010000545.1 GCA_937872125.1 uncultured Candidatus Competibacteraceae bacterium
GGGCCTTTATCTACATCCAGTCAGGGAGTGCGCCGCCCGATCCGGCCATAATGGAGGAATAGCCGGTCGAAGATGTTGAGATAAACCCGGGCCGCCACCGCCACGCTTAATCCCAGCAGTGTGGGAATGCCCAGCGGCGCCATGGCTTTGGCCAACCGCCGGCGAGCGCGGCGCAACCGTTCCACTCGATTAAGATACTGGTTGATTCGGGCATTCTGGCTATAGGCTATGCTGCTGAGCAACCCCAGACCCAGCAAGGCCGATACCCACCAGGGCAGGAACGAAAGCACGAACGCCCCGGCGCTCAGGGGCACCATCAGGGCGGCCAGCACGATGACGTAGGGCAGGCGTTGGCCCAGGAAAAACACCTTGAAAAATTGCTTGGATCCCACGCCCAGATACTTGAGCAAGACCTGGCGTTGGGTCTTGTCCCGCAACAGATCCTGAATCCGCAGGAAACGCCAGTCCGCCCTGGCGGCGGAATCTGGCCAAGATTCGCTAACCAGCCGGTAGCCGTAATACATCAAAGCGTCCGCTTCCTGGTCAGTGAAAGAATCCAGATCAGTACGAATATGCGAGAGCGCATACAGTAGTTGCGGAGCATCATCAGGGAACGTCTGTTGACTAACAGCGGCGCCCAGATGGAAAAAGGCATGAGTTTGTGGTGGCCGGGCGAAGAGATCATCCAGAATCTTGTTGCGAATCCGATCCATCATGATTTCGTTGGCTCGCATGGCGATATTGATCAGGCCGGTGGACGGGTCTGGCGCATGCTTCAGCAAATCCGAGGCGTCGCTGCACAGGACCTGAGTGCAGCCTGCGGCGAATAGCGAAACCAGTCCCTGATTATCGAAAACGCCGCCATCCACCAACCGGATCACGATATTCTCACCGGCCTCAGACTGATAAAGGCCGCTCAAACTTAACGGTTCAAACAGACCGGGCACGCAGCAGGAAGCCGCCACCGCCTGCCCCAAGGTCAGTCGGTCCAAGCGGTAGCGCTGCGCTGGTGTCAGGGCCGGGCTGTCGAAATACAGCTTGGGCATCGCCGGCATCTGGCTGGCCGGTCGGTGATAGCCGGAGGTTTCTTCTCCCACAAAAGCGCCGGTGAACTGCCATAAATTGCCAGTATTCAGGGCGGTTGCGTTCAGAATCAGGCTGGGAATTTTGGCAGGAAGCTCGCCCACCGGCGTGGGAAAGACAGCGGGTTGGATCGGCAGATCCTTGAGCAACAGGCCGGTTGTCCCCTGTATTGGCGCATAGAGCAGATCGGTATAGAGTTCGGCCATGCGGTCAGTGGACGAATAGCTTTCCCGGAATATCCGGGCGTTTTTGCGCCAGTCCAGAAAGGCGCGCATCCGCAGGTTTTTCTGCACCGCCCGCAGAAATTCGGCCTCTATTTCCCGGACCAGGCGGATATAAGCCTCCTGGCTGGGCGGTAAGCGGTCGGCACGACGCCCCTCCAGCAGTTCCTTGATCTTGAGGTAGTAATAAGCACCGATGATGGAGCCGCCGGATACGGTGGAAATCACATCTACGCACCGCAGCAAATCCAGTTCCGCCAATCGGCCCAGCACGCCGATATGAAACAGGGAAGCGCGCAGACCGCCGCCCGAGAGCGCCAGGCCGGTTTTATGGCGCCAGGCGGCCGTGTGGAACGCAGGAAAATCAACCATGGCTTTGAGCGTAACCTGTCGGGCAGTAAAATTTCAGGCCAGCACCCCGACAATCGCCCCGCACAGGCAGGTGGCGAAGGTGCCGGCGAGGATGGATTTCATCCCAAGCTGGACGATTTCGATCTTGCGTTCGGGCGCCATCGAACCCAGTCCCCCGATCATGATGCCAAGCGAGCCGAAATTGGCGAAGCCGCATAGGGCATAGGTCAGAATCAGGCGCGAGCGTTCAGAAAAAGCATCGGCCTGCCGGGCGAAGTCAAGATAGGCGACGAACTCGTTCAGTACGGTTTTGGCGCCGAGCAATGCGCCGCCGATCTGGGCTTCGGCCCAGGGCAAACCCAGGCTCCAGGCCAGCGGCGCGAACAGCCAGCCCATCATCCGTTGCAGGGTTAGCGGCGCACCAGCCACCGCAGGTAGAGCAGCCAGGATTGTATTGGCAAGGCTGACCAGCGCCACCAGCACCACCAGCATGGCCAGGATGTTGAGGAATAGTTGTAACCCGTCGGCGGCGCCCCGGGTGATCGCGTCCATGGCGTTGCCGGACCGCAGCTCCTCAGCGAAATCGCCAGCGGTGGCTTCCTCCGCCCCCCACGGCACCATAAGCGCCGAGATGGCTAATCCCGCCGGTGCGGTGATGACCGAAGCTACCAGGATATGACCCAGGGCGCCCGGTATGACAGGCGCCAGTAGTGAAGCGTACAGCACCATTACTGTCCCGGCGATGCCGGCCATCCCGACTACCATCACGGCGAACAGTTCGCCCCGGCTCATTCGCACTAGATACGGTTTAATCAACAACGGTGCTTCAACCATGCCCACGAACACGTTGACTGCGGTCGCAAGACCGAGTGCGCCGCCGATCCCCAGAGTTCGCCGCAATACCCAGGAGAAGCTGCGCACGATCCACTGCAAAACGCCCCAGTGGAACAGCAGCGCCGACAGCGCCGACATCACCAGCACCACTGGCAGGGCCTGGAAGGCGAGGATGAAGCTGGCGCCTGATCGGTTCTCGGCAAAGGGCAGTGGGCCGCCGCCGAGGTAGCCAAAAACGAAGCTGGCGCCGGCCTGGGTTGCCGCTTGGATCGCCTCGACCACGGTGTTAAGGCCGAGTACCGCCTCGTGCACACCGGGTATTTTCAACAATGCCAGCGCTGATAGCACTGCGAGCGCTACGCCAGCCACCACTGGCCGCCACTGGATGGCGTGGCGTTCTTCGCTGATCGCCCACGAAACCGCCAGAATTAGCACGATGCCCACGAGCCCCTGCATTTGGTCCCCCTCTCTTCAGGTTGGGTAGAAGTGCAGCGTTGTCTGGCAATAGGCCTGATTTTAATAGGTAGGATGGATGAGTGAGGTGAAATTTGCTAATAAATCCATTGATTAGGTGTTTGGTTTTGGTTGAATAAGATGATGATATAAAAACGGTCTAAAATCCAATTGCCTTGGCGCAGAAACGCCCTACCCTTCAGGCCCCCTTCTCCTCTTCGCTGATATCGGAACCATCGCTTTCGGGATGCAGCGTCAGCACCCGCTCCGGTACGAATTCCGCCAGCTTCAGAGCGGTCTCGCGCGGGGCCAGGGAAAAATCAAATTCATCATGGTCACCGCGCAGGATCGCCAGCCGGCCCATGGCCAGCGCCTTGCGCTGCGCTGGAGTCACCCGGATGGCGCGGATCCAGTGACCGTCACTGTCGAGGAAGTTGTAATAGATTTCCGCTTTCGGATCGTTCAGGCGATGACTGTCAATCAACTGGCGCGCGCGGGCGGCCAACTCCCGCTGTTTTTTCTCGGCTTCGCGCGCCAGATTGAGCTGCCGATCCTGCTCCCGTTTGCGGGCGTCTTCGGCCTCGGCCTGGCGGTGCGCTTCCGCCTGCCGCGCTGCTTCCTCCGCCGCCAGCGCCTTGTTCTTCTTGCGCTGATAGTCCTGTTTGCGGTTGTCGGCATCCAGCTTTTTAGCCTTGTCCGCCGACGCCAGCCCCGCTTTTAACAACTCATCCCGCAGTGACATCGTTCCCTGCCCTCCTCGCTCACCGCTTCAATACAACACCCGGGTCCGAATCGTGCCGGTCACCGCATCCAGCCGCTTCTTCAAGTTCAGGGTTTCGGTGCGTTCGCCGCCATCAATATCAATCACCACGTAACCAATGCGCGGATTGGTTTGCAGATACTGGCCGGCGATGTTGATCTGCTGTTCGGAGAAAATAGCGTTGATTTGCGACAACACGCCCAGCTGATTGCGATGGATGTGCAGCAGCCGATGCTTGCCGGGATGTTCGGGCAACGCCACTTCCGGGAAGTTGACTGAACTCACCGTCGAACCGTTATTGCTGTATTTAATCAGCTTGCCCGCGACTTCCAGACCGATGTTCTGTTGCGCTTCCTCGGTGCTGCCGCCAACATGGGGCGTGAGCAGCACATTGTCGAACTGGCGCAGCGGGGAAATGAACTCTTCGTCGTTCGCTTTCGGTTCGGCGGGGAATACGTCAATCGCCGCTCCCGCCAGATGCTGCGATTCCAGAGCCTGGGTCAGGGCATCAATATCCACCACCGTGCCACGGGCGGCGTTGATCAACCGCGCGCCCGGTTTCATGCGGGCCAGTTGCTCGGCCCCGATCATCCGCCAGGTTTGCGGCGTTTCCGGCACGTGCAGCGTCACTACATCAGCCACGTCCAACAGCAGATCCAGCGACGGCAACGGTTGCGCATTGCCCAGCGCCAGCTTGGTTTCGATGTCGTAGAACACCACCCGCATCCCCAGCGCCTCGGCCAGCACCCCGACCTGGGTGCCGATGTGACCGTAACCGACGATGCCCAGACACTTGCCGCGCGCCTCGTGCGAACCGGTGGCGGTCTTCACCCAGCCGCCCCGATGAGCGATGGCGCTGCGCTGAGGAATGCCGCGCAGCAGCAGGATAATTTCCGCCAGCACCAGTTCCGCCACGCTGCGGGTGTTGGAAAAGGGCGCGTTGAACACCGGAACGCCACGTTCCTGAGCGGCGTCGAGGTCTACCTGATTGGTGCCGATGCAGAAACAGCCAACCCCGATCAACCGGGGAGCGTGTTCAAATACATTGGAACTCAACTGGGTAGCGGAGCGGATACCGACGAAATACGCATCGCTGATGGCCGCCAGCAGTTGGGATTCGGGCAGGGCTTTCGGATGCGCTTCGATATTGGTGTAACCGTCGGCCTGGAACGCTTCCACGGCGCTGGCGTGAACGCCTTCCAGCAGCAGAATCTTGATCCTGCTTTTATCGAGTGAAGTCTTGGTCATGGGTGCGCCGGGTTGGGCAGTGATAGAATGGGTTTGAACATAATCCCTCTGGCCGGGGCTGGCAACCTTACCTTTTTACCCCTGAAGCGACAACCGATGACTCTGTACCCTCCGAGTGAATCCGCCGCTCTGCTCGACGGCATCCGCGCCTTTATCGAACCGGCCCATGTGCGCACCGATCCGGACAGTGCTCTGACTTACGGCCGCGACTGGACCCGGCTTCATACGCCCAATCCGCTGGCAGTGGTACTGCCGGGCCGCATCGAGCAGGTGCAGCAACTGGTGCGTTACGCGAATGAGCATCGGCTGCCGCTGGTGCCCTCCGGCGGTCGTACCGGATTGAGCGGCGCGGCGGTGGCCTGCCAGGGCGAGATCGTGGTGTCGCTGGAACGGCTGAACCGGATTCTGGATTTCGACCCGGTGGATCGCAGCGTGACCTGCCAGGCGGGCGTCGTCACCGAGGTCGTGCAAAATTTCGCCCGCGACCATGGCTTGTACTATCCGGTGGATTTCGCCTCGCGCGGCTCCAGCCAGATCGGCGGCAACATCGCCACCAATGCCGGCGGCATCAAAGTCATCCGCTATGGCCTGACCCGCGACTGGGTCACCGGCCTGAAGGTCGTCACCGGGCGCGGCGACCTGCTTGATCTCAACCGGGGGCTGATCAAAAACGCCACGGGCTACGATCTGCGGCATTTATTCATCGGCAGCGAAGGCACGCTGGGCCTCATCGTGGAGGCGACGCTGAAGCTGGCCCGCCCGTTGCGCGAGCCGAGCGTGCTGGTGCTGGGCGTGCCGGACCTGAACGGAATCATGGCGATTTACGACTTGTTCCGCCGCAAGCTGGAATTGACCGCCTTCGAGTTTTTCTCGGAACTGGCGCTGCGCCATGTGCTGAACAAAGGCCTGCACCGCCCGTTCGACAGCGAGACGCCCTATTACGTGCTGATCGAATTCGAGAATCCGGACGGCTTGCATACCGACGAGGCGCTGGCGCTGTTCGAGCAGTGCGCCGAACAGGGCTGGCTGGCCGACGGGGTGATCAGTCAGAGCGAAGCGCAGGCCAAAGAACTGTGGCGGCTGCGCGAGGACATCAGCGAATCCATTGCCGAGCATCAACCCTACAAGAACGACATCGCGGTGCGGATTGCGCGGGTGCCGGCGTTGCTGGCGGAAATGGATGAACTGCTCCAGCGGGAATATCCGGATTTTGAGGTGTTATGGTACGGCCACATCGGCGATGGCAACCTGCACATCAACATCCTCAAGCCGGCGGACCGGGAATCCGCCGCGTTCGCCAAACAGTGTGGAACCGTCAGCGAGCACCTGTTCGAGGCTTTACAACGGTACGGTGGCAGCATTTCCGCCGAACACGGGGTCGGTCTGACCAAGAAACCGTATTTGCATTACACCCGCGATGAAGCGGAAATCAGCTATTTGCGCGCCATCAAGCAGGTGTTCGATCCTCAGGGAATTATGAATCCAGGAAAAATCTTTGATTGATGATGGTATAAATCAGTCAAAGCGAATGCGGTAACTCGCGCCCTGGCCGCGCGATTCATCAACGCGCAGCTTTGCGCTTCTGATCCGTTCCCGCCAGGGGATGGCGGGGTCCAGGCTCAGTTCCGCCCAGAACCGCTCGAACAACAGCCGAGCCAGATTTTCAGTGGTGATGTTATCGGTCGCCAGCACCACCACCTCATCGGCGGGCAGCACATAGCGTTTGCCGCACAGCCGGAATGCGCATTCGTCCTCCGCCCGGCCCAGCCATTCCAGCCATGGGTTGTCTCCAGCGATCAGCACCTTCTCATCCCAGGTCCCACAGACCGCCCGCAATACCTGTTTAAAGGCTTCGTAATCGAGCAATCGCGCCAGCGCCGGCGGTTCGGCCAGTTCGACCTCAAGCTGCACCTGATAGTTATGGCCGTGCAGGCCTTCCTTACTCCCATCGGCGAACACGGTCATATGCGCCGCCGAGAATTTGAGCGTATCCTTGCAAATGTGAAGGGTCCAGCTTTGCTGTCCGCTCAATCCAGTCATGCGCTTGCCCTCGTTGCAACCCTATAATTTGAACTTTTTCGTCAGACCGATATTCCAGCCTTCGGTCAATATCGGCCAGCCAACCCGCCGTTGAGGAACACACTCGTGGGCAATCTCCAGAAACTCATTGAGGACGCTTTCGACCGTCGCGCCGAACTCAATTCCACTACTGCCCCAGCCGACCTGCGCGAAGCGGTCGAGGAAACCCTGGGCCTGCTTGAACTGGGCCAGGTGCGGGTGGCTGAACCACGCGACGGCGGCTGGGTCGTCAACGCCTGGTTGAAAAAGGCGGTCCTGCTCAGTTTCCGCCTGAACGACAGCGTGATCATCCGCGACGGTTATACCAATTATTTCGACAAGGTGCCGCCTAAATACGCCGAATACGGTGAGAATGATTTTCTGGCTGCCGGGGTGCGGGTGGTGCCGCCCGCCGCCGCCCGCCGTGGTTGCTATATCGCCCCCGGCGTGGTGCTGATGCCGTCCTATGTCAACATCGGCGCTTATGTAGATTCCGGCGCCATGGTGGACACCTGGGCCACGGTCGGCTCCTGCGCCCAGAT
>CALMNY010000546.1 GCA_937872125.1 uncultured Candidatus Competibacteraceae bacterium
ATCGCCTTGGCGAGATCAGACCATTCGATCAGGTAGTCCCGGACCTTCCAGTCGGAATCGCTGTTGTCAACGATGAACAGTTCACTGCCGGTGCGCGGGGCGCTCATCAAACCACTCTCCGCATCCTCTTATAACGGTCGGGCGGGTATCCCAACGACTACCGCGCCCGGCGCGACATCGCGGGTCACGACTGCATTCGCGCCAATCACGGCGCCGTCGCCGATGGTGACGCCGGGCAGCACCATGACCCCACGAGCGATCCACACGTTGCGTCCGATCCGGATCGGCGCGGCGTCATGCCCGGAACGGCGGATGGCCTGGTCTTCGCCGAAGCGGTGATTGGCGTCGCGCAGACTGGCGTATTCGCCGATCAGGGTCCCGGCTCCTATCACGATCTCCTGGAACGCCACGATGTGGACGCCCCGCGACATCACCACGTCGTCGCCGATGACGATTCGGCCCGGCTCCTGGGTTTCCAGATACAGGCCGGGATAGAGGAACAGGTTTTTCCCCACCTCGACGCGGCCCGCGCCGCGCACCTCCGCCACCCCCATGATCACGACCGAGGGGTCCACCGGCCCGGTGATGCTGGCGCGCAGCCGGGCGTGCGCCCACACCCGTCGCCCGGATTCGCCCACGGTCGCCGCCAGTTTGGCCAGCGGCGTCAAGACTCCAACCAGTAGTCGTTTCGCCAGTCCACTCATCGCCTGCCTCCGCTCACTTGTACTCGATCAGGCCGCGCCGCCGGCCCCGCCAGCGATCCCGGTAATAGCCGAGCTGGCCGACCAGAATCGGAATCTGCTGCACGTGGGAATGGAGGCCGTACAGGAACCGGGTCAGCGGATCGCGGCTTTTCCAGCCCACCTTGAGCGCGGTGCGAACCGCCAGCGCCAGCCATAGCCCGACCACCAGCAGTGGGATGATCGCTGAACCGAGCAGCGCGCCGCCGACGCCCAGCACCAGCGTCAGCAGCAACACGCCGCCACGAATCAGATTGCGCCGGGCGTCGGCTTCCCACAACGGGGTCGCCGTGCCGCGAAACCGCGCCGCCACCTCGGCGTAGGCGTGGCCGGCCCGCACCGCCCGCCGCCAGTATTGCTGCCAGCGGGTCATCGCCAGATCGTGGCCAGTCATGGGGCGATCCACGTGCAGGATTTGATAGCCGCGCGCCCGCAGCCGCTGGCACAGTTCCGGCTCCTCGCCAGCGATCAGGCTGGCGTCGAATCCATCCACTTCAACCAGAGCTTCACGCCGCATCAGAGCGTCGCCGCCGCAGAACTCGGTGATTCCCGGCGGGTAAATCCAGTCCAGGTCCAGCACCCGGTTGTACAGCGAAGCGTCTGTGCTGATCTCCCGGCGATGGCCCCAGACTACGCCCACCTTCGGGTTTTGAAATTCGGGCAGCGAATCGGCCACGAACCGGGGATGCAGGATCGTATCGCCATCCAGAAACAGCACGAACGGCGCTTGCGCCGCCCGCCAGCCGACGTTGCGGCCGGTCGCCGCCGAGGGCCGTTCCGGCCGCACCGTCAACACCCGCGCGCCCAGCGCCGCCGCCCGCTCCGGACTGCTGTCGGTGGAGGCCGAATCCACGTAGATCAACTCGACCGGCCCGCCGGGATCGGCCATCGCCCGCACCGATTCCAGACAGCGCACCAGCCGCTCGCCCTCATTGCGGCCAATCACGACCACCGACAAGACGGGTGATGAGGTAGTAGGGGCACGGCGGCGCCGTGCCCCTACCTCGCTGTGGATGGGCACGGCGGCGCCGTGCTCATACTCGGGGGTGAGGGGTGCATCACTCATCTTCCACCTCCGCCAGCAGGCGTTCGTAATCGCTCAGGCGTTCGGTCTGGGAAAAGCGGGTGGCCAGCGCCCGGTCGCCGCCTGCAACCCAGCGGTTCAACACCTCCGCCGGCGCATCGTGCAACTCCCGCAAGCGGGCCGCCAGCGCCTCGGCGTCATCCGCCCGGAACCGGCCGCCGGAGACGCCTTCCTCCACCAGCAGCGCGGTCCCGCCGCTGTCGGGAACCAGCACCGGCACGCCCGCCGCCATCGCTTCCAGAATCGCCAGCCCGAACGGCTCGCTCGGACACAGGTGCAGCAGCAGATCGGCAGCGGCCAGTTCTTCCGCCACCGCTTCGGTAAAGCCGAGGAAGTGGACGTTGGGATGCCGTTCGGCGGCGCGGGCGCGCAGCTTCTCCAAATCCCAGCCGGAACCGAGGATGCGGAACGACAGCGCGCCCAGTTCCGGATGACGGTCCAGCGCGTCAAGCAGCAGATCCACCCGCTTGATCGGATCAATGCGCGACACGATCACGACGTTGCGCACGCCGGCGGACGCGAATGGAAGTCGGCGCGGCGCGCTCCGCACCCGCTCGTCGGTCAGGAAATTCTCGATCACCCAGATTTTGCCGGGCGCGGCCCCATTGGCGATCAACCGCTCGCGCACGAAGCCGGACACCGCTACCAGCTTCACAGCCGTGGGATTGAGCAGGCGCTTGCGGCCATAGCTCAGCCGCTCGTCGGTCCCGCCATGCACCAGATGCAGATGAACGGATTGGCGCCGATACCAGACGTTCAGCGCCAGAAAGGCCAGCGAATGCACCACGCCGGTTGCGACGAATGCCAGCCGCCGATGCCGGGCCAGCCAGGGCCGCAGGCGTAAGGCAAATTCGCGGGGATTGGCGAACGACTCGCCGGGAATGCCCAGCCGGGCGGCTTCGGCCAGCGCCGGCCCCGGCGGCGCCAGCAGCACCGGGTCGAAGCGGTTGCGCAGCCCTTGCAGAGTCGCCAGCGCCATCCGTTCGGTGCCGTACAGATTGCCGCTGTGCAGGGCGTAAACCAGAGGAATGGTCATAAATTGTACTTTTTGGAGTTTCAGGTGAGTGGTTGAGATCAGACGATGGCCGAGGGCGGCGCGGGCTTGCGTTTGAATCTGAACCAGCGCCAGGCCCGGCGCCAGCGCGAAGCCTTCTCCGCATCCGCGCCAGTCGCAGCGGTTTCAGGCGCTGATTGACCCCGGTCGAGATGCGCCTGGAGCAGTTGACGGGCGGCGGCTTCGCTATCCGCGTACTTCTGTACCGTAGCCGCGTAGTGGCCACCCTGGTAGACCTTCAGGCGGTTGACGATCACCCCGAAGACCCGGGGATCCGCTTTCTCCAGCAAACGGGCCGCCTGCTGGATTTCGTCCGGCCGGGTCAGCCGGGCGCTGACCAGCAGCAGCATGACATCGGCGTAACGGGCCAGAAACTCGGTATCGCCTGACAGCAGCACCGGCGGCGTATCCAGCAGGATCACGTCGTAGCGTTCCAGCAGGGGATCGAGGGTTGGCGGGAACCGGTCGTAAAATGGCAGATGGCGTTGCACCGCCAGCCCGACCGGAATGCGGTCCGGCAACAAGCCCTGGGCGGGAACGATGGCCTGTTCCAGCGTGACCGCACCGTTCAACAAATCAATCAGGCCCGGCGCCAGCGGCTCTGGCAGGTAACGTGGATCGGGTTTCAGCGCGTTGGCCTCGACCGCGATCACCCGCAGGCCATCGAGCGTGAATTCCCGGGCCAGGTCCAGCACCAGATCAGTGACGCCGCTGCCGGCCTTGACCGCCGTCAGCGCAATGCGGTGAGCGCCGTGCTGGCGTTCCTCCCGGCTCAGCGCCAGCACCAGCCGCCGCATCTGATCGCCCCAGACCAGCCGGTTCCCCGCCTCCTGCTTGTCGAGCAGGGCGGCGACCGGTGCGAACCCCAGCAGGCGATGCACCTGGGCGGCGGTCTTGATGCGCTTGTCCAGCAGGTCCAGCCCAATCGGCACGATCAGACCCAGGCCAATCGCCGCCACCAGCGCCAGCGCCACCAGCTTCTTCGGCCCGCCGCCAACGGGATAGTCGGGCGGCAACGCCGGCGACTGGATGCGCAGGAATCCCGGCGCATCGGCTTCCAGGGTCAGAAAATCAATGCGCTCGTTCAGCGCGTCCAACTGCGTGCGGATCCGCTTGAGGTCCTGGGCCAGCGCCAGACCCTCGTTGTAGTTGCCGATGAACCAACTGGCGCGTTCCTGGACCTTCTGCTGTTCCGCCGCCAGGGTCTGTTCGATCTGGCGGGCTTCGCGCACCGCCGTGCGCCGCTGCTCCAGCAACTGGTTGCGGGTATTCGTGGTCAGCGTCTCGGCGTAGACCCGGACATCTTCGTCCAGGTCCTTCAGCTTGCGTTCGGCCACGGCGCGCAATGGATGTTGCGGCGACAACCCGCTGATTTCGTTGAGCAGGTCGCCCCGTTTGGCCCACAGGTGATACTTGAGGCTGTTGAGGCCGCTGTCGTTGGCCACGATTTGCGCGACCGCCGCATCCAGCGCCGTCTTCGATGCCTGCCCCTTGCCGGGATCGTAGGCGTCGAACGCCGCCTGCACTTCGGCCAGCTTGCGCCGGGCCGCGTTCAGCGCGACGCCGCTCTCCTGCAACAGGCGCTCGTAGGGATTGTTCTGGGCGCCTTCGTCGAAGGCGGCCACGCCCAGTTGCTCCCCCAGTTCGCCGCGGCGCCGGGCTTTTTCCCCGGCTTGCCGGGCGAGTTCGGTTTGGCGGGTCCGCAGGTCCACCAGCCGCTCGTCGCTGCCGTACAAGTCCTCTTTCTTGACGGTCTCCAGGAAGACGCGCAGATAGGTATTGAGCGTTTCCGCCAGTCCCTCGGCCTGACCACCCCCGAGCGTGACGCCGATCAGGTAGGTATTCTTGATGGCGCGGCCGCTGACCGAGCGCATCAACCGCAACACCGCCTTGTGCTCGCTGATTCCGTCTGGCTGCCACATCGCCCGGTAATCGCCCAACTGGCGCAAGGCTTCCAGCGCGATGTCGTACCGGTTGAGGTTGCGGACCTGCTGCTCGACGTATTGCAGGTATTGGGTGTTGGACTGGAATTCCAGTTCCTGGTCGCTCTTGAGCACCTTGGCGAAGCGGGGCGCGACGTAGATCGCCGCATTCACTTCGTAGCTATAGCCCGGCGCCTTGTACCAGGCCAGCGGCGCTCCCACCGCCGCCACCGTCAGCACGATGGCCAGCGCCAGCCACTTGCGCTCGCGCAGGCTGACCAGCGGCATGAACGCGCCGCTGGGCGGTAACGGTGGCGCCGGGGCGGGATCGCTCATTCGCCGGTCGCGTTCGCTGCGATGGACTGCACGCTGAGCAACAGGGCGAACGGGTTGATCTGGCTGAGCCAGTAACCCACCGTGGCGATGCCGCTGCGCGGTACGTAGACGATATCGCCTTCCTGGAGCGCCACGTTCAGGGTGCGATCCGGGGCCAGCACGTCATCCAGCGCGACTTCCTGGTTCAGGCCCTGACTGGGCCGGATCAGGTGAATTTTATCGGGATTGGCGCGAAGGTTCGGTCCGCCCGCCTGGCCCAGCGCGTCCAGGAAGGACATCTTCGGCGTCAGCCGGTAGACGCCGGGCTTGTTGACTTCGCCCAGCACGTACACGGTGGTGTCGAAGGCGTCGGGAATGTAGACGATGTCGTTGCGCTTGAGCGGGATGTTCAGCGACAGATCGCCGTTGAGCAGCCGCTTCAGGTCCAGCCACAAAATCCGGTCGCCGCGCATGACCGCGCAGCGAGTCAAGACCTGTTCGGGGCGCATGATGGGGAAACCGCCCGCCCGCGACAGCACCTCGATCAGCGTAGGATTGTCCTCGAAATGCACCACGCCCGGCCGCTCGACCCGCCCCAGCACCACCACCCGGTTGCTGGTGTATTCGTCAATGCGCACCGTGACGTAGATCGAAAGATAATAGGTGGACAGGGCGCGCTTGATCAGCTCGGCGGCCTGATCGCGGTTGGTGTCGAGGATGTTGACCGTGCCGGCGAACGGCAGGGTGATGTTGCCGTCCGGCCCCACCGTATGCTGGCCCGACAGTTCGGGTCGCCCGGCGATGATGACGGTGATCTTGTCGCCCGGCCCGATCACATACTGCTTGGGCGCTTCGGACTCGAATTGCTGCACCAGCGCATCGCTCGAAAAGGTCGCCCGCTTTTCGGGAATCTCGAACTGCGCTGGCGCTTCCCGGATGCCGGGGTTCAAATCCGGCGCAACCACCTTCGGCGCAGCGCAGCCCGCCAGCGCCACCCCGATTGCTAGCGCGGCAATCCGCTTCATTCGCCCCCGCGCCTTCTCGCTTCAGCGCAGCCGGGCCAGCGCCGCCGCTTCATCGTCGAAAATCGGGAACACCTGTTGCAGGCGGGTCAATTCGATCAGGGAGCGCACGGTGGGACTCAAATGCAGCAAGGCCACGTCGCCGCTCTTGGCGCGGGCTGCCTTGAACACCGACACCAGCACCGACAGACCGCTGGAATCCATGAAACCCACCTCGGCCAGATCCAGGATCAGCTTGCCGCTGCCCTGCTCGACCGTCACCAGCAGCTTCTGCCGGACCTCCGGCACGTCGGCCATCACCAGCCGCCCGGCCAGGGAAACGATATCAATGCCTTCGATATTGCGATGCGTCAAAATCATACAAAGCGATCCCATTCATCAAAAAGGTTAAAAAGATCAGGCGTTCACCGTTCAGGCGCCCGACCCACTCTGCAACCGCAACAGGCGCTCCATCAACTGTTCGATCTCGGCTTCCAGCGCGCTGCGTTCCTGTTCCGCCCGCAACTCGCGCGCCGCCAGTTTTTGTTCCAACGCCTGGCGGTCCCGTTGTGCTTGTTCCATCTGCTGGCGCAGTTCCGAATCGCCCGCCGCCGCCTGCTCCGGCACTGCCCGCCGCTCGGCTTGCAGCCGTTCCAGTTGCTCCTGCAGGCTCTGGCGCTCCTGCTTCCAGGCCGCCTGCCGCTGGTTGAACTCCGCCTCCGCCTCCGCCCGCACTTTTTCTTTCAGCAGCGCCAGGTCTGGCGTCGAAACCGAACCGCCGCCTGCCCGAGCCTTTTGCAAAGCCAGATTGTCTTCAAGCGTGTTCAACTGGACCTGAAATGCCAGCCGTTCGCGCTCCCAGGCATCGCTCTTTTGTTCCAAACGCGCTTCCAGGGCCGATTTTTCCTGCTGCAACGTTCGGAATTGCTCTTCCATATGCGCGTTTTGTAACGCCATGCTCTGTTGTTCCCGATCCCACCGGGTATTTTCCTGAGCGTAGCGATCCTGCAACGCCACTTGTTCCTGCTCCAACCGCGAGATGGCGCCGCGCAACCGGGTTGCCTCACGCAGAAAAGCCTGCTGTTCCTGTTCGCGTTGCGCCTCCAAATCGGCCAGCCGCTTTTCCAGCGCCGCGTACTGCTCGCCCGCCTCGGTGAGTTGATGCTCAAGCCGCTGTTGCTGCTGCAAGGCGGTCTGACGGCTTTGATAAGCGGTGGACTGCGTATCGAGCAGAGTGGCTTGGAGTTGATTGTGTTGGGCTTGTGCTTCCACCAGTTCGGCATGCACCACGCCACGGTCGCGCCGCAAGATCTGATAGGGCAGCAGATAGACCACCAAGCCGCCAGCCGTCGCTCCAGCGGCCAACCCGGTTAACAACGACACGATATCCATCATTCTGGAATCCACCCTGTATTTTTTACTTGGTTCCGACCCCACGGACCGCCGGGGTGCTCATTTCTACTTCAGCCCGTAAACCAGCAGCGCCGCGCCAATGCCTGCCAGGGCGGCCCCACCCGCCGCCAGATAAATACGCCGCTGCCAATCGCCTTGCGCTTCCGCCAGCATCTTCCGGGTGACCCGCATTGCTGCCGCCGCGGGGGTTTCCTCGACGTTGGCGCTGGCGGCGTGCGCCTCGGCCACCGCCTGCAAGGCCACCTCGCGTGCCCCCGTCATGGCGACTTCGCGGGCGGCGGCTACGGCCGACTCCTGGGTGACGACCCCGGCCTTGCGCACCATCTCAGTAATCCGCTGGCCCAGTTGCGGCAATAATTGCTCGGTGAACGCTCGCCACTGGCTCTGGCAAAGTTGCTTGGTCAGCTCCTGAACCCGTCGTTCGGCTTCTACCTGCGCCTCGCGTTGAAAGGTCTCGAACTGTTCTTTCAACAACGCAGGCAACCGGGCCTCAAGCGCCGCCTCAACCGCTCCCTGGGTATCTACCACGGGCGGCGCAGGCGGTTGCCAATCCGCCAGTCGTTTTTCGACGACTTGCGCTGCACTGCGGGTGCTGGCTTCTTCCTGGCTCAACTCCAATTCCAGCCGCAACTTGGCGATCACATCGTTGATCAACGGCAGCACCTGCGATTCGACCGCATCGTAGAAAGCCCGCTCGGTCTTTTCCAGGAAGAGCTTCTCGACCCATTCGGCGGTCACCCCCGCACTGACCGGAGCCGGCGCGGCCTGGGGCTTGACGGCGGCGTCGAGCAGGGCGTTCATCCGTTCGAGGAGCGATTCGAGCGCCGCCGGCGTCGCCGGTTTGCTCAGCACGTCCACCGCCCCGGCCGCATGCGCCTCGTTGCGAAAGGCCGGCTCGTCCTTGGAGGTGTACATCGCCGCAGGAATCGCCGCCGTGGTCGGTTCACTCCGAATCTGGCGCAACGCCGTCAGCCCATCCATACCGGGCATGGTATGGTCCATAAAGATCACATCCGGCTTCTTTTGACGCAGATAGTCCAGCGCTTCTTCGGCGGAATCCGCCGTATCCACGGTCATACCGAGATTTTGCAAAATCTTGCGCAACATCAGTCGCGCCGATTTGGAGTCGTCCACCACAAGAACATGTCGGATTGGCATAAACCCCCCTGGCTTTCCCTATCAATTAGCAGGATTTTAAGGTGAAAAAATGAGACCCATTGGTCAATATTCTCATGCTGCCTGCGGATATGCAGCAACTTGCGGTGGCAATAGTTCATTTACTATAGCGCAATCAGTAGCGAACAGCAGGAACGGAAGCACCGCTGGACTAAATGCGGCAATACGCCCATTCAGCCTGGTTAAACCACTAGACCGATTCGCTGACCACCAGCGCCCGGCTCATGGACAGCGTATTCACCCCATCCCGCGCTTCATACTCGACCTTGTCCATACAGGACTTGATGAGGCTCAGGCCCCGGCTGCGCAAACTCAGGGTCGCAAGATCATCAGGATCAGGATCAGCGAGCGGGGCCATCGCCTCCAACCGGCCCGGCGCCATGGGCTGACCACAGTCGCGCACCCGCAGATTCAGGCAATCCGGCGCCCATTCAAATTCCACCCACACCGGATGGCCCGGCTCACCGTGGTAGGCGTGCTCAACAACGTTATTGACCGCTTCCACCAAGGCGATTTCAATCGGGGCGGTAGGCAACGCCAGCAACTGGCACAGCCCGCACAGCGCGCCACTCAGCAGTTCGATGCATTCGGCCCGGCTCTCGATAGCCAGGGTGATGGTTCGGGTCATGCGTGCGGCTCCCATTCCAAAATCAGCAAGGTGATGTCGTCTTGATGGTTCTCGTCGCCCTGCCATTCTTGCAGGGCCTGACCGACGCGCTCGGCGACCGCCGCGACCGGAAGATCGGCCGTCGCGGCCAGTAGCGCCATCAGGCGCGTTTCGGCAAACAGTTCTGCCTGGGCGTTCGCGCACTCGGTGACGCCATCCGAGTACAGGAACAGCCGGTCGCCAGGGGCCAGATCAAAGGTGATGGCATCGTATTCGAGTTCGGGCAACATGCCGACGGGAAAGCCCCCGCCGCCGATCAACTCGGTGCGCCGGTCGGCGCGGTGCAGCCAGATCGGCCGGGGGTGGCCCGCCTGGGTCAGAGTCACCCGGCCGGATCGTCCGTCCAGATGACCATAGATCAGGGTGAAATAAAGCAGGGGATCAATGCCGGACTGGAACCGCTGGTTCAGTTCCGCCACGACTTGCGGCGGGACAGCCGCCGCATCCCGGTCCGTATTCCGCCGCCGCACCCGTTGTTCTTCGGCGCCCTGCGCCAGCACCTGGTGCAGGGTGAAGGATAACAACGCTGCGGGCACACCGTGCCCGGCTACATCCAGTTGGTAGAAGCTCAAGTGTTCGCCGTCGAGGACGAAGTAATCGAACATGTCGCCCGCCACGAAGGCGCTGGGCTGAAACAGCCAGTCCACCGTGATTTCCGGCAAGCGCAGCGGTGGCGGTAACAAGGCTTTTTGCATAGCCGCCGCCGATTCCAGGTCGTGGCGAATGGTGGCGTAAGCGTCGGTCAGGGTTTGGTTGATTGCGCTGAGGTGGCGGTTACGCTCTTCCAGTTGCCATTCCAGCCGCAGGATGCGTTCCCCGGCGCGAATCCGCACCCGCAGCTCCTGGCGATGGACGGGCTTCACCAGAAAATCATCGGCCCCCGCCTCCATGCCCTCGACCAGGGACATCTTGTCCTCGCGGCCGGTCAACAGGATCAGGTAGATATACTTGGCGAAGTCGGCGGCGCGCACCCGCCGGCACAGTTCCGGCCCGGTCAGACCCGGCATCATCCAGTCGCTGATGACGAAACGGATGTCCTCCCGTTCCAGGATGTCCCAGGCTTCCAAACCATCGCCGGCCAGGATGACGTCATAATTCCAGCGGCCCAGCATGGCGGCGACGATCCGCAGTACACTCGGATCGTCGTCCACCACCAGAATCCGCATTCGTTCCTTACTCATTACGCACCCCGCTCCGCCTTCCAGTTTAGACATTGTATTTTAAAGCGAACAGTTTCCCAAATCAGACCGATGGCGTGGACGTTGAAGCGGGCCTACCGAACCCTCTGAAGCTCCAGATGTCCGTTTATTACACCCGCCCCAAAAATCATAGCTCCTGCTGAAATGGAACGACCGACGACCGCCCCATCATTCTCTCACCATCGCCTGGCGATCACCGGCATGAGTTGCGCCGGTTGCGTCGCCGCGGTGGAAACTGCCCTGCGCGGTGTGCCCGGCGTCGCCGAGGCCCAGGTCAATTTCGCCGACCGCACTGCCCAGGTCACGGGCAATGTCCCGGCGGCGATGCTGATTCAGGCGGTGCGGGCGGCCGGCTACGACGCCGCCGAACTGCGCGACGAAACCAGCGCCGAAGCTGAACGCGAAGCCGCCGAACAGGCCCACTACCGGCGGCTGATTCGCAACACCATCGTCGCCGGCGCCCTGGCTGCACCACTCATGGCGGCGGAAATGGCCGGCTGGTTGCCGGCGCTGGCGACGCCGAACGGCCAGAGGTTCTGGATCGCCGCCGGCCTGCTGACCCTGGCGGCGATGGTCTACAGCGGCGGCCACTTTTTCACCGGCGCCTGGCGGCAGTTCCGCCACCATAACGCCAACATGGACACCCTGATCGCGCTGGGCACGGGTTCCGCCTGGTTCTATTCCATGCTGGTAGCCCTGTTCCCGACCAGCGTGCCGAGTCTGGCCCAGCACGCCTATTTCGAGGCGGCGGTTACCATCATTGCCCTGGTCAATCTCGGCGCCGCCCTGGAAACCCGGGCGCGCGGCAAGACTTCCGCCGCCATCCGCCGCCTGCTTGGCCTGCAACCGAAAACCGCCCGACTCGTCGAGGGCGACGAAGAACGCGATGTCCCGATTGAAACGCTCGGCGTCGGCGCGCTGATCCGAGTGCGGCCCGGCGAGAAAATCCCGGTGGACGGCGAAATCATCGCCGGTCAGTCCACCGTGGATGAAGCCATGCTCACCGG
>CALMNY010000547.1 GCA_937872125.1 uncultured Candidatus Competibacteraceae bacterium
CGGAACTGATGGCTCACCGTCGGTCTCCTCGCTCCAGGCTTCAGCCCGTTTCGGTGAGTCTATCCGAACCTCGTCCCCCATGTCCGACAGACTCCTAGCCCCTCGAATCCGGGAAAACGTCCAGCGCAGCCAGCAAGCACTATCGACGGAAAATGATGGTTGAGTGGGAGCCGCACAAAAGACCCTCTCTCCCGTAGCAGGATGGTCAGGTTCTGCGTCGTTTCCGGCAATTTTTGCCCGAAACGACGACCGGTGTGGACGTGAGCAGGTTCGGTGCGGCAGAACCTGACGGATGCCGGGTTATGCCCGGTGATAAATTTCCGCTCCGCCGCCCACGAACTCGTCAGCCTTTTCCGCCAGCCCCCTGGCGAGCGCCGCCTGCGCTTCGATCCCCTGCCGCGCGGCGTAATCGCGCACCTCCTGGGTGATCTGCATTGAGCAGAAATGCGGCCCGCACATTGAACAGAAATGCGCAACCTTGGCCGATTCCTTGGGTAGCGTTTCGTCGTGATACTCGCGGGCGCGTTCCGGGTCGAGACCCAGGTTGAACTGGTCCTCCCAGCGGAACTCGAACCGCGCCTTGCTGAGCGCGTTGTCGCGGATTTGCGCGCCGGGATGACCCTTGGCGAGATCGGCGGCGTGAGCGGCGATCCGGTAGGCGATGATGCCCTCGCGCACATCCTGCTTGTTCGGCAGGCCGAGATGCTCCTTCGGCGTCACGTAACACAGCATGGCCGTCCCGTACCAGCCGATCTGCGCCGCGCCGATGGCCGAGGTGATGTGGTCGTAGCCGGGCGCAATGTCGGTGGTCAGCGGGCCGAGGGTGTAGAACGGCGCTTCAAGACAGTCGTCCAGTTCCTTGTCCATGTTGTCCCGGATCATTTGCATCGGCACATGGCCGGGGCCTTCGATCATCACTTGCACGTCATGCGCCCACGCCTTTTTCGTGAGTTCGCCCAGCGTTTCCAGTTCGGCGAACTGGGCGGCGTCGTTGGCGTCGGCCAGCGAACCGGGTCGCAGCCCGTCGCCGAGCGAAAAGCTGACATCGTAGGCCCGCATGATTTCGCAGATCTCGTCGAAGTGGGTATAGAGGAAGTTCTCCTGATGGTGGGCGAGGCACCACTTGGCCAAGATGGAGCCACCACGCGAGACGATGCCGGTGACGCGGTCGGCGGTCAGCGGGACGTAGCGCAGCAACACTCCGGCATGGATGGTGAAGTAATCCACTCCCTGCTCGGCCTGTTCGATCAGCGTGTCGCGGAAGATTTCCCAGGTGAGCGACTCTGGCTTGCCGTTCACTTTTTCCAGCGCCTGATAGATCGGCACCGTGCCAATCGGCGTCGGCGCGTTGCGAATCAGCCACTCGCGGGTTTCGTGAATATGTTTGCCGGTGGATAAATCCATGACGGTGTCCGCACCCCAGCGGATGGACCAGACCATCTTTTCCACTTCCTCCACCACCGACGAACCCAGCGCCGAATTGCCGAGATTGCCATTGATTTTCACCCGGAAGTTGCGGCCAATGATCATCGGTTCCAATTCGGGATGATTGATGTTGGCCGGTAGAATGGCGCGGCCACGGGCAATTTCATCACGCACGAACTCCGGCGTGAAAGCGTCGGGGATGGCGGCGCCGAAACTCTCGCCCCGATGCTGACGCAACAGACGCCGGTAGCGTGGGTCTTCGCGCAGTTCCTGCAAGCGCAGGGATTCACGCAGGGCGACGTATTCCATCTCTGGGGTCACGATACCGCGCCGGGCATAGTGCATCTGAGTGACGCAAGCGCCGGTTAGGGCGCGACGCGGCGCGCGGATGTGCTCGAAGCGCAGGTGTGCGGTTGCCGGATCGGCAGCGCGGGCGCGACCATACTCGGAAGAGGGACCGGTCAGTGTTTCGGTGTCGCCCCGCTCCGCGATCCACGCGGCGCGAACCGGCGGCAGGCCCTTGAGCAGGTCAATCCGCGCTTGCGGATCGGTGTAGGGACCGGAACAGTCGTAGACCGGGATCGGCGGATTGTCTTCGGCGCCAAGTTCGGTCGGAGTGGCGTATTGGCTGATTTCGCGCATTGGAACCCGCAAATCCGGGCGTGAACCCTGGATATGCGCCTTGCGGGAGTTGGGATAGGGGCGGGCGATGTCTTCGCCCAGTTGCGCAGTGGCGCGCAGGAAATCGTAAGGGATAGCGCTCATGGGAGTCGTCCTCGGCGGCGGTGAGTGAGGAGGACGAAATGGGGGCGTCTTCGCAGACGCTGAAGCTTTCCTCCGCCGGTGCTAACCGGATCAGGTTCCAAGGGTATGTCTCAGCTCCCGGACAGGGAGCACCCCCGCTTCGTTCCGAGGACGATTAGAACACAACGCCGGCGGATCGGAAACTGGCGCGCAGCTATTGTGGTTCTCAGTCACCGCTGGGGATAACCATAGCACACGTCAAGCAGGGCTCGGAGGCCGGGCCAGCTCGCCATCGATCAGTGTTGAAAGTCGCCCGACTCGCTCGTCAGTAGGCGGCATTTACCATTTGATTTGTCGTTGCGGGAAATCTGCTGGGATGCTCTGAAACCATGGTTTGGAACAAACTACTCACGCCAAGCGCCAAGGCGAGGAACGAAGAGTGTCGAACAAAAAATGGGCAAACGGGTCTGCCGGAGTGGTCGTTCTAGCCTTGACGGCCAGTGCCCTGGCCGTCTTCCTACCCCAGCGGATTTGGCCCTCAGCCCCGCGTCCGCCGTTCGAACTCGAATTGCAACTTCTCCAGTTCTGCCCGGGTTCTCACCTGGTCCGTAACGTCGTACTGGACGCCCAGGTAATAGATCACCTGGCCTTCGCGATCCACCAGCGGGCGGATGGACAGGCGGTTGAGGAACAACTCGCCATTCTTGCGGTAGTTGCGCAAGGTCACCACGCACGCTTCCTGTTTCGCCAGCGCCGCCCGGATGGTGTTCAGTCCTTCCTGCTCGCGGTCGGCGCCCTGCAGGAACCGGCAGTTGCGCCCCACGATGTCCTCCTGGGCGTAGCCGGATATCGCCTCGAACGCCCGGTTGGCGTACACGATGGGGTTATCGGGCAGGTCCGGATCGGACAGGGTGACGCCGTTGACGCAGGCATCCAGGATTTGCGTCAGAACGTAGGGAATCAAACCATCATCTTTCTCGGTCACGAACATCGTCAATCTCCCGCCACACGGATTTGCAGAGAGTCACCGGGGAATATCTGGCGCTAACCGTTAGCCAGCATCTCCTTCTCGATCAGCAACTTCAGTTTTCGCACCGTGCGCTTGGCGCCGTCCTGCAAGGCGATGCGGATCAGCTTTTCGAAGGGGCGCATGCGCGGCTCGAGGCGTTCCGGTTCGAAGGTGAAGGTCAAGTGGGTCGAGGGGCTGAGGTTTTCAAATTCATAGATGGAACGATAGGGGGCGGTAATACCCTGGAACGAGACTCGTTTCAGGGGTTCCAGTTCGGCCACCTCGAAGGTGGATTCCGTTTTGTGCCCCTGATCCACCCGGACCTGGCGGGCCTGGTAGCCCAGTCGCACCGGGCCGGTCGAGAGCGGTTGGAGGTCCAACACCTCGGCCGACCAGCGGGGATAGTTGGCGACGAAATCCAGGGCGACGAACCGGTAGACCGGCTCGACTTTCTCGAAGATGAGGACGTCAGCTTTGGCGGCGATCATTCGCGGCCGTCTCCCATGGGTTGCACGATATCTCGAACCGGGGCGAGGATTGCCCAGCTAACCATCCCCTCGCCACCCTGACCTCTCCGTGATAAAGGGAGAGGCAGGGGATACTGAAAATCAATCCCCCACGTGAAGTTTAACCCCAATCCTCGCAACGGTCTTTCCTGCGGAGCACAGGCCCTGAGGTTTTCAACACAGTTATACCCACTCCAGGTAGATTTTGACCTTTACCGGGCAGGCCGGGATGAAGCCGTAGGATGCGGTGAACGAAGGGAACCGCATCGGTCGCGAGAGATGCGGTTCGTACCGCACCGCAGCCTACGGCCATACACCAGCACCGCCCAGCGTCCGCGCAACGGGCGGATCTGCGGGTGGATTTTCAGGATCAGCCACACGACCAGCGGCGTGAGGGCGGCGGGCACGAACAGGGAATGGCTTGCGCCACGGTGATAGGTGAAGTCGCGCACCGCGTCGCCCAGGGGTACGAGCACGTCGAGGTCCGGCAGGGTGCCAAGCAGCGCGCCCCAGAGTGCGGCGCGGTGACCGACCTGGCGGCCGAGCACGGCCTCGCCGACAGCCGCGCCGAGCGTGAGTTGGGTGAGGGAGTCCATAAACCTTGATCGAATGGGTTTCGCTGTTGGATCATGAAAAACCGGAATCGTCACGAGGACCCTGATTGATAGCTCGTTCCCTGAAACCAACCCGCAGGCGCTTCCTGTTGGGAATCACACTCTACCTGGCATTCGGTTCCCTGGCGTGGGCCGACGAGAACCCGTGGCAGGCGCTGCGCTCCGGTACGGCGGTTGGCCTCCTGCGTCATG
>CALMNY010000548.1 GCA_937872125.1 uncultured Candidatus Competibacteraceae bacterium
GCAAAAGTTGATGGAAGCCGCTGTCAACCCGCCCAACCCCTGATGCCCAGCAGGCGGATGACGGTCAGGAGCCGCACTGCGGCGTAAGCGGGCGAACTGACCGAAATCTCTATGGGGCGACGGCCTTCGTCAAACAGCGTGTCGAGACCGCGGGCGATCAGCGGGCGACCGTCATCCTCCGGGCTGGCGCGGCGCTACTGCCGGGGGCCGTCGGTAATATTGACCAGAGTGTCTCCCTCAAAGGTCAGGATTTTTAGAAACGTACCGTGTCCCAGGTTGTATTCCCATTTGTAGACGGGAATGATCCGGCGGGATTCCGTTTCGTAGGTCGGCTGGCCGGGGTTGGCGTTAGGGTCGGATGGGACCGGATTGAGAATGATATTGCTGTCCTTCCGGCGCACGACTTGTTCGATAAACCCGTCTTGCCGGGCGCTTTGCGGCTCGCCGCACACTTCCAGCACCCGTGACTGGGAATCGCCGGTGTTCACCAGATAGCCGCCGCAGCGAATGCTATCCGCGCTGGCCAGCGTGGGCAGCAGCAGAAATACATATCCGATCTGTCTCATGAAATTGCTTCCCCCAAGGTTTTTTTGTAGACGTTGCGCGCGGACTTTGCTGGATGTAGGCAGCCAATAATCCAGATGATCATTGAGGTCTAAGTGTCTATCATAATACCAAGAATCAGCATACTAAGAATCAGTTGCCGCGTATTGCGGGTCAGGTCGCTGCGCCGCCGGGCGATCATCCGCACTCATCCGCATAAGCAACTTTACAATGGCTGAGCAACCTCCATGAGTGAATTCCTGGTTACGGTCTCCACCGCGCTCGGCCTGATCGCCCTGGCCGAGCTGGGCGATAAAACCCAACTGGTCTGTATGACGCTGGCGGCTCGTCATCCCCCCCTGCCAGTGCTGAGCGGCGCAGTCCTGGCGTTTGCGGCGCTGAACCTGTTGGCGGTTCTGTTCGGCGCTTCCGTCGCCGCCTGGCTGCCCGAATGGCTGACGGCGGCGATTGTGGCGGTCCTGTTCGCCGCATTTGGCATTAAAGCCCTGCGCGATGCTGATGAAGAAACCGTTGAGGTCAAGGAGAAAAGTGGCCGAAGCGTGTTGTTCTCTACCTTCGGTTTAATCTTTCTGGCCGAACTGGGCGATAAGACCCAACTCGCCGTGGCCGGCCTCGCCAGCACCCAACCCGCGTTGGCGGTCTGGATCGGCGGCACCCTGGGCCTGGCGGCGGTCTCGGCGCTGGGCGTGCTGGCCGGCCGGACGGTGTTGCAACGGTTACCCCTGCCCTGGTTGCACCGGGGCAGTGGCGCGCTATTCCTGTTGCTGGCGCTGGCGGCGGGTGGACGAGCGATCGCGGTATTGGCGGGCTGAGCGGCGGATCGCGCACGCATGGCCCAGCCCGCGTCGCCCGCCGCTCCTCATCCTTCCGACCTTTCCCTGATCGGCGTAGCGAGCGCGCTGGGCTGTTTTGGCCTCTGGGGAGCATTTCCCATCTATTTCAAGCTGCTCGGCCATGTCCCGGCGCTGGAGGTGCTGGCGCATCGGGTGCTGTGGTCCGCGGTGCTGCTGCTGGGGCTGGTTCTGGCGCAGGGGCAATGGCCGGCCTTGCGGGCCGAATTTCGCAACCGGTGCCGCCTGCGCTTCTACCTGGTGACGGCCCTGCTGATTTCCGGCAACTGGCTGCTGTACATCTGGGCGGTGCAGCACGGACGGATTCTGGAAGCCAGCCTCGGGTATTACATCAATCCCCTGGTCAACGTCCTGCTGGGCGTGCTGGTTCTGCATGAGCGGTTAAATCCGCGCCAGTGGGCCGCAATCGCGCTTGCTGTCGGCGGCGTGCTGGTGCTGGTGGTCGGTCACGGCGTGTTGCCCTGGATTTCCCTGACTCTGGCGCTAAGCTTTGGAAGTTATGGACTGCTACGCAAGAAGGCGGGTCATGCAGCGACCTTGGGATTGTGTATGGAAACCGTGTTATTAACACCCGTCGCCCTGCTGTTTCTGGCGATCCTCGCGGCGCGTGGCGCGGGCGCGCTCGGCGCCGTGGACCGGCCAACCGATCTGTTGCTGCTGGCCGCCGGACCCGTCACCGTCGTGCCCCTGCTGTTGTTTCTGCAAGCTACCCGCCTGCTGCGCCTGTCTACCGTCGGCCTGATTCAGTACCTGACCCCGACTTTGCAATTCCTGTTGGCGGTTGCGCTCTACCGCGAACCGTTCACTCTGATTCATTGGGCTGCATTTGGCTTTATCTGGCTGGCGCTGGTGTTGTATAGCGCCGACGCCTGGTTCAGCTATCGGCCACGACCCGCCTGGGCTACCGCCTCACGACATGGAGCTCCACCATGAGAGCATTAATGGGCGTGCTCCGGTCTCCCATTCTGGGGATCTTGATCCTGGCCATCGGGCTGTTTACAGCCGGGGTGCTCGCTTTGGAACCGATTGAACCGAGGCGGCTCCTTCTCTATGACCTGCTGTTACTGATTAGCCTGGCGGCCGCACTGTTGCACGGTATGCACAGGCCGCTGGACCGCCTGGTTCGCAGCCTGCGCACCCGCGATCCCGCCCTGCTGGCCCCTCTGGCAAGGCAGAACACTGAATTCGGGCAACTGGCTCAACTGGTTCGGGATTTTGTCCAGCAACAGCAACAACTGGCGGCGGAAATCGAGGAACGGCGCCAGGCGGAGCGGACGCTGCGGCTCTTTTCCCGTGCGGTCGAGCAAAGCCCTAACATCGTCATGATCACGGATCGCGCCGGCGTGATTGAGTACGTCAATCCGAAGTTTGTCGAAACCACGGGCTATTTGCCAGCCGAGACCATCGGCGCCAATCCCCGCCTCCTCAAGTCGGGCCGGACCACAGCCGAACAATACGCGCGGCTGTGGCGAACAATCGCCAGCGGTCGGGAATGGCGAGGCGAATTTCACAATCGCCGCAAAGACGGTGCGCTGTATTGGGAGGCGGCCTCAATCGCGCCGGTCCGTGACGAAACCGGGGCCATCACTCATTTCGTAGCGGTCAAGGAGGACATTACCCGGCGCAAGAAGATCGAAGCGGCGTTGCGCGCCAGCGAACTGAAGTACCGCAATGTGTTCGCCACCGTCGGCGACGCCATCCTGATGCTGGACAACCGCGATGGGCGCATCCTCGATGCCAACCCGGCGGCGTGCAAGCTGTACGGTTACAGCCGGGACGAACTGCTGGCGTTGCGCGATTGTGATCTGACGGCCGGGAACGGCGCCAATGGCGAAATGCCGCGCACCGTGTCGAAACGGTTTACCGACTATCCGCAACGCCGCAAGGATGGCGCGATCTTTCCCGCCGATCTCTGGGTGCGGCACTTTACCTACAAGGGCTACGAAATCACGGTCGCGGCTGTCCGCGATATGACCCCGCTCAAGCAGGCGGAGCAGAAGATCCTGCGCCTGAGCCATTGCTACGCCGCGCTCGGCCGCACCAGCGCCGCGATCATACGCTGTGCCGATCCTCAGGAACTGTTCCGGCAAATCTGCCGCATTGTGGTGGATTTGGATCAAATCCGGGTGGTCATGATCGAGTTCGTTGATCCGGCCACTGGCGTGTTCCAGTTGGCGGCTCATGCAGGCGCGGCGCCCGGCTACGTGCGCTATGTAGCCAATATCCGCGCTTCCAGCGATCCCAGCCTGCCTGAGGGCGGGGGGCCGGCCGGGATGGCGTTTCGCCAGGATGCGCCTGTCGTTTGCAATCAGTTCCTGGATGATCCCAGTGCCCAGGTTTGGCGGCCCATGGCGGAGGAGTTGACGATTCAAGCCGGCGCGGCGTTTCCGTTACGCCGGAACAATCAGGTGGTCGGCTGTTTGAGCGCCTATGCAGCCGAACGGGATTTCTTCAACGCCGATCTCACCGAACTGTTGACCCGGCTGGCGGGTGAAGTCTCCTTTGCCCTGGATTTGTTCGAGCGCGAGAACCAGCGCAAGGACGCTGAGGTTCGCGCCCACCACCTGGCGACTCATGATGCGCTCACCGGTCTGCCGAACCGCACCTTGTTGCTTGACCGCCTGACCCAGGCGCTGCACGGTGCCCAGCGCAAGCAGAATTGTGTCGGCGTCCTGTTTCTGGACCTTGACCATTTCAAAACCATCAATGATTCGCAGGGTCATGGCGTGGGCGACCAACTGTTGCAGGCGATCAGTCAGCGATTGCGCCACGTTATTCGCCAGGAAGACACGCTGGCGCGCCAGGGTGGCGACGAGTTTATTCTGGTGCTCACCGATCTCCCCAATCCCGCTGCCGCCGGTTGGGTAGCCCAGCATTTATTGCAGGCGTTGCGCGCGCCGTTTGTGATGGATCAGCAGGTGTTGCATGTCGCCGCCAGCATCGGCATCAGCCTCTATCCGCTGGACGCTACCGATCCGTCCACGCTGATCCGCTTTGCCGACAGCGCGATGTATCAGGCCAAGGCGGACGGCCGCGCCGACTATGCCTTCTTCACGGCCGAACTCAACGCCCGCGTGTCGGAACAGTTCACCCTGAGTAACGAGTTGCGCCGCGCCCTCGAGCAGGACGAGTTCGTGTTGTACTACCAGCCCCAGATTGATCTGGCGACTGGCCAGCCGGTGGGAGTAGAAGCCCTGATTCGCTGGCGTCATCCGCAGCGCGGTCTGATTCCCCCCGTCCAGTTTATTACGGTGGCTGAGGAGACCGGGCTGATTGGCCCCATGGGGGAATGGACCTTGCGGACCGCATGCGCCCAGAACCGCCTCTGGCAGAATGCGGGCGTGCCGCCATTGCCCGTTGCGGTCAATCTGTCCGCCAAGCAGTGGCTGCAATCCCATCTGGAACAGCAAGTGGTCGAGGCGCTCGAAGCAGCCGGCCTGGAACCGCGATTTCTGGAACTGGAAATTACTGAAAGCCTGCTGATGCGGGATACTGACCAGATGATCGGCACCATGCGCCGGCTCCAGGGACGCGGCGTGCAATTCGCTGTGGACGATTTCGGCACTGGCTATTCCAGCCTGAGCTACCTCAAACGGCTGCCCGTCAATCGGTTGAAGATTGACCGGTCCTTCGTCCGGGATATCCCGGCTAATACCGACGATGTCGCTATCGCTGCCGCGATCATCCAGATGGGCAAAAGTCTACGGCTCAATGTGGTGGCCGAGGGCGTCGAAACGCCCGAGCAACTGCGTTTTCTGGGCGAACAGGGCTGTGACGTGGTGCAGGGCTACCATTTCAGCAAACCCCTGCCCGCCGGAGAGTGTGCCGAGTATCTGGTGCAACAGGCCAAACCGGTCTGAACCGCCCGGATAGTTACTATGGCTTGCTCTGATCCGGCGTAAAGTCTGCTGCGGGTTCAGGTTCAGACTCGGATTCAGGTTCGGATTCAGATTCAGGTTCGGATTCAGGTTCGGACTCAGGTTCGGATTCAGGTGTTGACGCGAGTTCCGGCGCAGGCGGCGATGAAACTCCGCTGCCCAGCAAGGCGGTTGCCTGTTCCACCCAGGACGCGATCAGTTCGCCCGCCGGCCGCGTTTCGCACAAGTAGCAACCCTGGCCGGCCCACAGCGCCATGAAATCGGTCAAGCCGCGTTCGGCGGCGGCCTGGCGCAGGTCCTGGGTCAGCAGCAGTTGCAGGGGGAAACCGGGAAGTTCGGCTTCATGGGCGCGCAGTTCATCGGTCAGGCGGTTGCGCAGCACCCGACCATAGCGGCCCGTAAAGACCCGGCTTAGCGTGGTGGCGATTTCGCTGCCCTGACGAAGCAGCGCCTTGTAGGCGGGATGCGCGCCGCTTTCCGGGCAGGCTAGAAAGGCGGTGCCCATTTGTACGCCCGCCGCGCCCAGCACCCGAACGGCGGCGATGCCGCGCCCGTCCATGATGCCGCCAGCGGCGACGATGGGCGTGGCGACATGTTGGGCGAGCAGCGGCGTCAGGGTGAGGATGCCGACCAGGCCCTGTTCCGGATGGCCGACGAAGGTGCCGCGATGACCGCCGGCCTCGGCGCCTTGCGCGATGATGCAATCCACGCCGCTTTCTTCCAGCACGATGGCTTCCAGCACATGGGTCGCCGTGCCCAGGGTGACAATCCCGGCATCCCGCAGCAGCTCCAGATAGACGTTATCGGGCGCCCCAAAGGTAAAACTCAAGGCCGATACGCGCTCTTGCAACAGTACGTCCAGTTGCTCCTCGAATGTGGGGGGTTCGGCGGGCGACGCTGGAGTCGGCGGCAGTCCCAGTTCCGCGCGGTACGGCGCCAGCAGCTCCGAGGCGCGGGCGATGTGCGCGGGATCGGTTTTGGCGGGAGCGGCGACGGACAGATTGACGGCAAACGGCCGGTCGGTGAGCGAGCGGACATGGGCGATGGCTTGCCGCAGCGGTTCGGGGTGCAGATAGCCGCCCGCCAGAGTGCCCAGCCCGCCAGCGTTCGATACCGCCGCCACCAGTTGTGGCGTGCCCGGCCCGCCCGCCATGGGGGCCTGGATGATCGGATAGCGGATACCGAGGCGTTCGGTTAATACGGTATGGGTCCAGTTCATGGCGCGGCTGCTCGCGGCTGAGGAGTTCACAGATGGATTGGGGTGGAGCGAGGGTGGTAAAAAAGGGGATTGCGTCCGCAATCCCCCAAAGACCTCCAAGCGAAATTGCGAGGTCAATCAGATGTAATCGCTCTTGTAGCTTTCCAGGGTCTTGATGTAGTTGGCGCGCTCGAACGCAGTCGGGTCTTCGACATTGCGCTGGCTCATCGAACCCTTCATCTGGGCCACCGATGTATAGCGGTGCATTTCCAGCCAGGTCCGCAGCCCGTCACGCAGGGTCGTCAGGTAGTCCACGCCGTTCTTGAGCAGCGCCGATGTGGTCATCACCGCATCTGCGCCCGCCATCAGATACTTCACCACCTCGACCGGCGTATGCACGCCGCGAGTGGCGCCCAGTGACGCCCGCAGTCGCCCGTGCAGGACCGCGATCCCCAGCAGCGGCAGGCGAATTTCATCCGGCGTGCTCAGGTGCAGGTCCGGGGTGACTTCCAGCCTGTCCAGATCGAAAT
>CALMNY010000549.1 GCA_937872125.1 uncultured Candidatus Competibacteraceae bacterium
AAATGAAACTGCTGCTGCACCTGACCAAGCCGCGCTACTTCGTCCCCATGCACGGCGAAATCCGCCACCTCAAACAACATGCCGTGCTGGCGCAGATGGTGGGCGTGCCCGCTGAGAACATCGCCACGCTGGAAAACGGCCAGGTGCTCGAGTTTGTGGACGGCGAAATGCGTCTGGGCGAACGCGTGCCGAGTTCCTACGTCTTTGTGGACGGCACCGGCGTGGGCGACGTCAGCGCCGAGGTGATGCGCGAGCGCGAAGCGCTTTCCCGCGACGGAGTCGTGCTGGTCAACCTGCGCCTGGCGCATGATACCAACCGTCTGCTGAGTGAACCGGAAATCATCAGCAAAGGCTTTGTCGTCGCCCGTGACACCGAGGAAATCTTCACCGCCGTGCGCCGCAAGGTGACCGAAACCGTCTCGCGCGCCAACGGCAGCCTGCAAAAGGACGTCGAACAGGCAGTGGGAAACTATCTGTACGGCGAAACGCACCGCCGGCCGATGGTTTTCGTCAACGTCTCACGGTTCTAAGCCAGATTTTCAAAAGGGGCTGTCCGAAAACGAAACAGCCCCTTTTTGATTTTCCACCTGATACCCAGTGGTGAGGTCAATGCGTCTATTTGCCCCACAAATAGTTGATTTTTAGGAAGTTTTCCCTACCTGAGACAGCCTAAAAGGAGAATTTCAAACTTTTCGGACGGACCCCGTTGAGCAGAATTCGTGGAAAAACTATTTCGATTTGCGGCGGGTGACCACATCGAAGATCACTGCCAGCACCAGCACCAGGCCGCGCACCACGTACTGGTAGGCAATGCCAATGCCCAGCAGGTTCATGCCGCTGGTGAGCGATAACATCACCACCGCGCCCAGCAGCGAGCCGATCACCTTGCCCACGCCGCCCGCCGCTGAAACGCCGCCCACATACGCCGCGGCAATCGCGTCCATTTCAAACAGCGATCCGGCCGTCATGGTGGCCGATTTCAACCGGGCGGCGAACAGGATGCCCGACAGCGCCGAAAGAAAGCCCATCGAACCAAACACGATCAGGGTGATCTTTTGAACGCTAATGCCGCTCAATTCAGCCGCTTCGGGATTGCCGCCCACGGCGTAAATATGCCGCCCGAGAACCGTCTGAGTGGTTACGAAATGATACACTACCGCCACCAGCAGCACGATGACCAACGTCCAGGAAAGGCCCTGGTAACCCGCCAGCACCCAGGTGATATAACCGATCAGCGCCGAAATCAGCACCAGTTTCATGATAAACATGTCCATCGACAGGACTTCAAAGTGATAGGACTGTTTGGTGCGGCGGCTGCGAATCTCACTCACGATGAACAGGATAATCCCCAGCAAGCCGATGATCAGGGTCAGGGTATGCACGCCGGGAATTTGCAGGCTCGCGGGTAAATCGGGGATAAACCCGTCGCCGATGTCGTTAAAGGTCTTGTTCGGAATAACGATGGTCCCGGTTTCCTCTGTCACCAGCAAAATAGCGCCGCGGTAGATCAACCAACCGGCCAACGAAGCCACGAAGGAAGGAATGCCCAACTTGGCCACCGGCAGCGCGGTGATCAGGCCGGCCACCACGCCCAACGCCAGCACCAGGATAATGGCGAGCCAGGCCGGTAGATGCCAGAAGACCATGGCAATGGCCGCGATTGCGCCCAGGAAACCGGCCAGGAACCCGACGGAAAGATCGATGTGGCGGATGACGATGACCAGGGTCATGCCCACCGCCAGCACCGCGATGTAGCCGGTCTGGTTCAGCAGATTGCTGATGTTGCGGGATGAGATGAATAAGCCATCGGTGAGAATGGTAAAAATCGTGATAATAACGGCCAGCGCGATATACATGCCGTATTCACGGATATTCTCGCGCAATACCTTTGAAGCGTTCTTAAAAATCCCCATCGTAGTCTCCCCGATTCTTTAATTTGTTGCCAAAGTCATAATTTTTTCTTGAGTCGCTTCTCCGATAGGCAGTTCGCCAGAAATCCTTCCGGAGGAAACGATGTAAACCCGGTCGCTCATGCCCAGGATCTCGGGCAGTTCGGAAGAGATCATGATGATACTCATTCCCTGTTCCACGAGACGGTTCATGATCGTATAAATTTCATACTTCGCCCCCACGTCGATGCCGCGCGTGGGCTCGTCCAAAATCAAAATATCCGGCTTGACGAACAACCATTTGCCCAGGCTGACTTTTTGTTGGTTGCCGCCGCTCAGGTTGGAAACCCGCTGCTCCACGCTGGGCGTCTTGATATTCAATGAGCTGCAGTATTCATTCGCCACCTCGACCTCGGCGTTTGCGTTCACCACCGAACGGTTGGCAATTTCGCGCAAATTGGCCAGCGTGATGTTCTGTTTCACATCCTGAATCAGGATCAGCCCGTTGCCCTTGCGGTCTTCGGTTACGTACGCCAGCCCGGCTTCAATGGCATCATGCGGGTTCGTAAATGAAATCTTGCGTCCCTTCAAATAGATTTCGCCGCTGACGCGGAAACGGTCCGGGTTTCCAAACAGGCTCTTGGCCAGTTCGGTGCGCCCCGAACCCATCAGGCCGGCGAAGGCAACGATCTCGCCTTTTTTGACGTAAAAATTGATTCCCTTGAGGATATCCCGGTCGACGGCCGGGCTGTACGCATTCCAGTTGCGCACTTCCATCACCACTTCGTTCCCGACCACGTGATCGCGTTTCGGGAAAATGTTATCGATCTCGCGGCCGACCATGTTCTTGATCAACACTTGTTCCGCCACCTGCCCCATGTCGGCATCCAACGTGCAGATCGTCCGGCCGTCGCGCAGCACGGTGACCTTATCGGCGATCGAGATCACCTCTTTAAGCTTGTGTGAAATCAAAATGCAGGTGACACCCTGTTTCTTTAAATCCCGGATCAGGTTCAGCAGGTTTTCACTATCGTTTTCATTCAAAGCAGCCGTGGGCTCATCCAGGATCAGCAGCTTCACATCCCGGCTGAGGGCTTTGGCAATCTCAACGAGCTGTTGTTTACCCACACCTAAATCCTTCACCTTGGTGGAAGGATTAATATCCAGTTTTACTTTTTTAAGCATTTCAGCGGCGCGTTTGAGAGTTTCATTCCAATCGATAATCGCGCCTTTTCGGATCTCGTGCCCGAGGAAAATATTTTCATACACCGTCATTTCGGGCACAAGCGCCAGTTCTTGATAGATGATGGCGATGCCAACTTTTTCGCTGTCATGAATACCACGAAACTTCTGGACTTCCCCTTCAAAGACAATATCACCCTGATAATCGCCGTAGGGATAAACGCCGCTCAACACCTTCATCAGGGTTGATTTGCCAGCGCCGTTTTCGCCCACCAGGCAGTGAATCTCATCCTTTTGAACGCTGAAGCTCA
>CALMNY010000550.1 GCA_937872125.1 uncultured Candidatus Competibacteraceae bacterium
GAAGCCTTCGCCAAGGCGCAACTCGGCGCCGGCGATCAGTTGCCGCGCGGCGGCCGGGCCTTCCTCAGCGTGCGCGACGCCGACAAGGCGAAGCTGGTGGAAATCGCCCGCGACCTGGAACGGCTGGGCTTTGCGCTGGTGGCGACCAAGGGAACGGCTGCGTTCTTGCGCCACCACGGCCTCGACTGCGAGGCCGTCCACAAGGTCGCCGAAGGCCGACCGCACATCGTGGATCTGATCAAAAACGACCAGATCGCGCTCATCGTCAACACCACCGAAGGCAAGCAGGCCATCGCGGATTCGTTCTCGATCCGCCGCGAGGCGCTGATGCGCAAGGTCAGCTACACCACCACCCTCGCCGCCGCGCGGGCGACCTGCCAGGCGCTGCGCGAACTCGATAATGGAACTGTCAACTGCCTTCAGGATTTGCACCGGGAACTGCACGCATGACCCAGAAAGTACCGATGACCGTCAACGGCGCAGTCCGCCTGCGCGCCGAACTTCAGGAACTCAAGACGGTGGCGCGACCCCGCATCACCGCCGCCATCGCCGAGGCGCGCGCCCATGGCGACCTGAAGGAAAATGCCGAGTATCACGCCGCCCGCGAGCAACAGAGTTTTACCGAGGGCCGCATCGCCGAGATCGAATCCAAGCTGGCGCGCGCCCAGATCATTGATGTGAGCACCTTGCCAGCCTCGGACAAGGTGGTGTTCGGCGCCACGGTACTGCTGCGCGACGACGAGACCGAGGAGGAACGGCGCTATCAGATCGTCGGCGAGGATGAGGCTGACATCAAGGAGGGCAAGATTTCCCTCAAATCGCCAATCGCCCGGGCGCTGATCGGCAAATCCGTTGACGATGTCGTGGATGTCCAAACCCCGGGCGGCGTGAAGACCTATGAGATCGTTGAGGTCCAGTATCTGTGATCGGGCTTGTCAAACCCGGCGCGAGGTCTTTATAATTGCAGTTCCGTTTGACGGGCGATTAGCTCAGTGGGAGAGCACTACCTTCACACGGTAGGGGTCGCTGGTTCGAGCCCAGCATCGCCCACCAACAATCCAATAAAAAAAGCCGTTCCCTGGAACGGCTTTTTTATGGCCCGAACATTCTCTTCCAGCTACGGCGCAGCGGCGTCCTCGGCATCCTTGTCACGCTCGATCATGGCATAGGCGGAATGGTTGTGAATGGATTCAAAGTTCTCCGATTCAATCGAGTAGGCCGCTACCCGCTCGTCCCGGTTCAACTTGGCGGCGATATCGCGCACCATGTCCTCGACGAACTTGGGATTCTCATAGGCGCGTTCGGTGACATACTTCTCATCCGGTCGCTTGAGCAGCCCGTACAGCTCGCAGGACGCCTCTTTTTCCACCAGATCAATCAGATCCTCGATCCCGATGAATCCCCGGGTACGGACGTTGACGGTCACATGGGAACGCTGGTTGTGCGCCCCATATTTGGAAATCTTTTTCGAGCAAGGACACAGGCTGGTCACCGGCACTACCACCTTGAGGTTCATCGCGGGCCGGCCATCGCGGATTTCGCCAGTGAACGTCACCTCGTAATCCATCAGACTCTCCACTCCCGACACCGGCGCCGCCTTGGTGACAAAATAAGTGAACGTCATCTCAATATGACCCGACTCGGCTTCCAGGCGCCCGGTCATTTCCGTCAGCATATCCTTGAAAGAATCTACCGAAATCTCACGGCCGGGCACGTTCAGAATCTCCACGAACCGCGACATGTGGGTGCCCTTGAAGTTGTGCGGCAGGTTCACGTACATGTTGAACATGGCGATGGTGTGCTGCTCGCCGCCGCTGCGGTCCCGGACCTTGACCGGATGGCGGATATCCTTAATCCCGACTTTGTTGATCGCCAACCGGCGGGTATCGGCGCTGCTCTGCACGTCGGGAATATGGACGACCGTGGACATAGCCGCGGAACTCATCGTCAATGGCTTCATGCAATCCTCTCTGCGGCGTGCGCTCGCACACCCTCGTTCGAATCCGGTCCCCAACCACTGCGGGATTTTCGTGTTGGATCATTCATCAGACGGTTAATTCCTTAGCAGGGGGATCGGACATCGCCCCAGGAGACGGTTGGGGTCGCCATACCCCACTCCGTCAGTTGCCGGAAAACCCCGTCTGCATCCAGCCCACATTCGGCCAATAACTCCCCACGCTCACCCTGTTCGATGAACCGATCCGGCAAGCCGATATGGCGTACTGGCGTTTGAATCCCTCGCGCCGCCAGGCATTCACTCACTGCACTACCCGCCCCACCGGCCACCACATTTTCTTCCAGCGTCACCAGCCAGCGATGGCCAGCGGCCACATGCGCCACCGTGGCCTCATCCAGCGGCTTGACAAATCGCATGTTCACGACTGTGGCGTCCAGCCGTTCCGCCACCGCTTCGGCGATGGCGACCATGTCGCCAAACGCCAGCAACGCCAGATTCCGGCCCTGCCGGCGAAGTTCCGCCTTGCCCACTGGCAAGGCCCGCATCTCCCACTCCAGCGCCGCGCCAGCTCCCTGGCAGCGTGGATAACGCACCGCCGCCGGCTGGTTCAACTGGAACCCGGTATAGAGCATTTGCCGGCATTCGTTCACGTCCGCCGGCGCCATCACCACCAGATTGGGAATGCAACGCAGATAGCTGAGATCGAAGCTGCCAGCATGAGTCGGCCCATCCGGGCCTACCAGCCCGGCGCGATCAATGGCGAACAGCACCGGCAAATTTTGTAATGCGACATCATGAATCAGTTGATCGTAGGCGCGCTGCAGGAACGTGGAGTAGATCGCCACCACGGGTTTGAGTCCGTCACAGGCCATGCCGGCGGCCAGCGTGACCGCATGTTGCTCGGCAATGGCGACATCAAAATAACGATCCGGGAACCGCTCGGAGAATTCGACCAGCCCGGAACCTTCGCGCATCGCCGGGGTAATGCCGATCAGCCGCTGATCCCGCGCCGCCATGTCGCACAGCCACTGGCTGAACACCTGGGTATAGGTCAACCCGCCGCTGGCTTTGGCGGGCTTCAGCCCATGCGCCGGATCGAACGTCCCGACTCCGTGATAGCCGACCGGTTCATCCTCAGCCAGCTTGTAACCCTTGCCCTTGCGCGTCACCACATGCAACAAACGCGGCCCTTGGAGCGCCCGCAGGTTACGCAAGGTCGGCACCAGGATGGACAGGTCGTGGCCATCCACCGGCCCAAAGTAGGTGAAACCCAGTTCCTCGAACAGGGTGCCGCCCGGCGCGATCAAGCCCTTAACGTGTTCCTCGGCGCGGCGGGCGACTTCCAGCATCGGCGGTACGTGGCTCAACACCTTCTTGCCGCCTTCGCGCACCGTGGAAAAGAAGCGGCTCGACAATAATTGGGTCAGATGCGCCGACAACGCGCCCACGTTCGGTGAGATGGACATCTCGTTGTCGTTGAGCACCACCAGCAGATCGCTTTTGAGGTGGCCGGCATGGTTCAGCGCCTCGAAGGCCATACCGGCGGTCATCGCCCCATCGCCGATCACCGCAACCACCTTGCGGTCACTGCCGGCCTGCTCGGCAGCGATGGCCAGGCCCAGAGCGGCGCTTAGTGAGGTGCTGGAGTGGCCAACGCCGAAGGTGTCGTAGGGACTCTCGCTCCGTCGGGGGAAACCAGCGACGCCATGCCGGCGGCGCAAGGTATCCATCCGGGTCCGGCGGCCGGTCAGAATCTTGTGCGGATAGCTTTGATGGCCGACATCCCAAAGCAAACGATCATCCGGAGTGTCGAACACGTAATGCAGGGCGATGGCCAGTTCCACCGCCCCCAGGTTGGCGGCGAAATGGCCGCCGGTTTTGGCTACGGTCTGGATGAGGAACTCACGCAGTTCGTGCGCCAGCGCTGGTAAGCGTGCTTCCGGCAACGCGCGCAAATCCAGGGGAGTATCAATTTGTTCCAGCAATGGCAAAGTGGATCCGGTAGTCATCAGCGGTCGGGAAGATCGGGCCAGTTGGCGGGGGGTCAGGGAGCAGGATGGAACGGTTAGACAGCAGGCGCGCCGCGTTTAGTAGGCGCGTTCCACGATATAGGAAGCGATCCAGCGTAAGGGTTCGGCTTCAGGTCCCAGCGCTTGCACGCTGGCCAGGGCTTCCTCGTGCAACATGCGGGCGTGTTCACGAGCGCCATCCAGCCCCAACAGCGTCGGATAAGTCGGTTTATTCAGCGCCCGGTCTGCGCCCGTGGTTTTGCCCAGCGTGGCCGCATCACCGATCACATCGAGGATATCGTCGCGGATCTGAAAAGCCAGACCGATACATTTGGCATAGTGGTCCAACTGCTCCAGCACCGCCGGCTCAACCTTCGGCTGACTGAGCGCCCCCAGCAGCACGCTGGCGCGAATCAGCGCCCCGGTCTTGTGGATGTGCATGTTTTCCAGCTCGGCCAAACCGAGTTCCTGGCCGACCGCCGCCAGATCAATGGCCTGGCCGCCCACCATGCCCCGGGAACCGGCGGCCTGCGCCAATACGCCCAGCATCCGCAACCGGGTGGCCGGATCCGCTACCATCGCGTCATCCTGGCCGAGTACTTGAAATGCCAATGCTTGCAGGGCATCGCCAGCCAGGATCGCCAGGGCCTCGCCAAACGCCTTGTGGCAGGTGGGCTGACCGTGGCGCAGGTCGTCGTTGTCCATCGCCGGCAAATCGTCGTGGATCAGCGAATAGGCATGGATGAATTCCACCGCGCAGGCGGGGCCATCGAGCGTATCGGGCGCCGCGCCGACCGCCGCGCCGCTCAGGTACACCAGCACCGGCCGGATGCGCTTGCCCCCACCCAGCACGGCGTAGCGCATAGCCTGGTGCAGGGCGCACGGATGGAGATCAGCCGCGGGCAACCGCTGGTCGAGCGCCTGTTTGGCGCGCGCCTGATAATTCCCGATCAGTTCCACCATCATCGGCATCAACCCGCCAGCGCGTCGAACGGCGTGACAGCCAGACGGCCGTTGCGTTCGATCAATTGGTCCACCTTCTGTTCGGCGGCTTGCAAGGCGTGCTGACAGTCCCGTACCAAGGCGATGCCGCGCTCAAACCGTTGCAGCGCGTCGTCGAGAGTCAGCTCGCCCTGTTCGAGTTGTCCAACCAGGCTTTCCAGCTCCGCCAGCGCCATCTCGAAAGGAAGGGGGGAATTTTTCTTGGCCGTCATGCCTGCCCATCCGTTTTAGCAAACGCTTACGTTACCTTGCAGGCGGCGAACGGTCAATTTTCAGGCATGGCAATCCGGGGACAGTAAAAATGAAAGCGGCCAACTCTGGCCGCTTTTTACTCTGGTTGGCCGGCTGCCGACGGGTTCAGGCGCCTTGGCCGGGTTCGGAGTACATGGTCAAGCCACCGGCTCGGCGACCTTGGCGGCGGCGGACTCGGCGGCCCGGATGGCGCGGACTTTCTTCGCCTTGGTTTCCACCTCCGCCGCCTGGGTGAGTTCCTGAATATTCTTGCTCAGCAGATCCACTTGCTGGAACAACTGCTGGATATCCTCCCGGGTTGGCACCCCCAACCGGTGCAGGGCGCGCGCTACCCGCGACTGGAAGACTTCCTCCAGTTTATTCCACGCCCCGGTCGCCCGCTCCCGCATTTCCTCGACCTTGCCCTTCATGATCTCAACTCCGCTTTTCATCGGTTCAATCGTTTCATCAGCGGTTTTCTTCATCCGTGCGTCCACCGCCTGCCCTTCCTGGACCAGGGTTTCGAAGAACTTGCTTCCCTCGTCCTGCGCTCTGGCGAACGCGCCCAGCCCAGCCAGCCAGATTTGGCGCGCAAAATCCCGGACATTCTGAGTCAATGGAGTGTCAAGCAAATAGGCTTTCATAGCTGGAGCCCCTCTACGCCATTATGGAATGGCTCACTTGGATTATCTGATGTTCCTGGATTTGATCATTCCGGAAACTCTGGCGGACAGCCATCCCGGAAGCCCATCTTGGTTCAGAAAGTTAGCAGGGAAAATTAGAGTACGCATACTAACCGGCTTCGGTTTTACTGGTGCGCGCGGTCAGTTGAAAAACTGGAATGGCCGATTCCAGGCTCACCCGGAACCCAACGATGCTGTCAGGCGTCACTCTGGGTAAAACGCACGATGCGGCGGCGATCCTGTTTGGTGGGTCGGCCAGCCGGCTGGGGCATGGCAGAGCGTTCCAGACGACGCTGCTCGCGCAAGGCTTCCCGCTGCTGACGGCTTTCGGCGGTCTCTTCGTACAGCAGCGCCGCGACGCTGGCGGGACCGCGCCGGTCACTCAAGGCCGTGACGGTAACCCGGTATTCCTCGGGGCCGCGCTGGATCTGCACCACTTCCCCCACGTGAACGGTATGAGATGGTTTGCAGCGCTGGCCGCCGACATGGACCTTACCGCCCGTAACAGCCTCGTTCGCCAGGGCGCGCGTCTTGAAGAAGCGCGCGGCCCACAGCCATTTATCGAGCCGGACTCGCGCCACCGCGCCGCGGGCCGCCGTGGGCCGCTCGTCGCCGCTGGTGACAGCCATCCCGTTCAGCTCTGGCCCGGCTTCTGCGAGCTCTCCGAGCTGCGCCGCGACCGGGGCTCCTCATCCGGCAAAGTGATGTTCAGCTCCAGGACTTCGTAACCGCCTTCACGATCGAGATGCACCTTGATCTGGCTCGGGTCCACCGGTACGTATTTACGCACCACCTCCAGCAGTTCCTTCTTGAGCGCCGGTAGATAATCGGGGCTGCCGCGGCGGCCGCTGCCCCGCTCGTGCGCGACGATGATCTGTAACCGCTCCTTGGCCAGCGCGGCCGATTTATTCGACGACCCGCGGAAAAAGTTTTCAAACAGGCCCATGGTTTAACCCCCGCCAAACAGCCGTTTCAGAAATCCTTTCTTCTGGGCGGTGATAAACCGATGCGGCAGGTTTTTGCCCAGGAAACGATCCACCAGATCGCTATAAGCGGCGCCCGCGTCGCTATCCTCCTCCAGAATTACAGGAACTCCGGCATTGGAGGACTGCAAGACCGCAGGCGATTCCGGAATGACCCCCAACAATGGAATGCCCAGGATCTCCAGCACGTCTTCCACGCTGAGCATGTCGCCCCGGTCAGCGCGTTCCGGTGCGTAGCGCGCCAGCACCAGATGCTCTTTAACTGGGTTTTCACCCTGCTCAGCGCGGCGCGACCGGCTGGCCAGAATACCGAGGATGCGGTCGGAATCGCGCACCGACGATACCTCCGGATTGGTCACCACCAAGGCTTCGTCGGCGAAATACAGCGCCATCAGGGCGCCGCGTTCGATGCCCGCCGGCGAGTCACAGACGATATATTCAAAATTTTGCCGGAGTTCGTTAAGAACCCGTTCTACTCCTTCCCGGGTCAAGGCTTCCTTGTCGCGGGTCTGCGAGGCCGGCAAAATGTGAAGGTTTTCCACGCGCTTGTCGCGAATCAACGCCTGGTTGAGATTGGCCTCGCCGTTGATAATGTTGACGAAGTCGTACACCACCCGGCGCTCGCACCCCATGATCAAATCCAGGTTGCGCAAGCCCACGTCAAAATCAATCACTACGGTTCGGTAGCCGCGCTGGGCCAGCCCGGCGGCAAAACTGGCGCTGGTCGTGGTCTTGCCCACGCCTCCCTTGCCGGAAGTCACAACGATGACGGTAGCCAAGTTGTCATCCCACACGAAGTTATGGTTAAGAAGTTATGGTTAAAAGCTGTTGAATAACTCTGTTGTATCCAAATCCAGCTCATGATCAGCGTATCAGGTGATCGATGACCAACCGGTCGTCCATCAGATGAATCTGCATGGGTTTGCCCCGATCCGCAGGATCGAGATTGATCTGTTCGCTGATTCGATAACGACCGGCAATCGAGATCAATTCCGCCTCCAGGCTTTGACAGAAAATCCAGGTCTCGACATCGCCCTTGACTCCAGCCAGGGCGCGCCCACGCAGTACGCCATAGATGTGGATGTTGCCATCGGCGATCACCTCGGCGCCGGCGCTGACTGCGCCGAGGATGATCAAATCGCCATCAGGCGCATAGATTTGCTGGCCGGAGCGCACCGGATGATTAACGATCCGGCTGCGCGCCGGGGCCGGTTCGGGCCGCTCGGTTTTTTTGGCCGCGCCGGCGGAACGGCTGTCGGGCAATATCGGTAATCCCGCCTGGCGGATGGCTGCCTGGAGTTCCGGGCTGCCGTGACGGATGCCCACCGGCGCCATGCCATGCCCGCGCAATAACGCATACAGCCCATTGAAATCCACGCCATCCAGACCGTTGGGGGGTTCCACCAGCCCCTCCAGATCAATCACCACCGGCGTATTATTGAAAAAACTGGGCGCCTGCTTGACCTTCTCCGTCAAATGCCGCTCGATGGCGGCCCGATCCAGTTGGAACAGATGCAACACAGTCAGGGTGAACAGGCTACCCTTGAGTTCAAAAGGCGGGATATTTTCGTCGGCGAAGCGGGGGGATCGCAGCAGCATGGCGGTACCGGAGTGCTCAGGCTAAACGATGATGGATAATCCGCGTTATTCTACACGCCCCCCGTGCGGCGACATCCCGCCGGGGCAGGCGCGGCCAGCTCGCCAATAGCTCTTAGTGGTCGTGACCATGAGCGTGGACGTGGCCATGGGCCAGCTCCTGGGCGGTCGCGTCCCGGACTTCCAGCACGTCCACCGCGAAATGGAGGTTTTTGCCAGCCATCGGATGGTTGGCGTCCAGCACCACGACCTGATCATTCACGCCGACCACGGTGAAATTCACAATGCCTTGCGCGCTCTCGCCCTGAACCCGCATCCCCACCTGAATGTTCTCGTCGGGTGGAAACTGGTCGCGCGGCGCCTCAAATACCGCCTGGGGATTGTAATCGCCGTAACCATCAGCGGGCGTCACGTGAATCGCTGAGTTGAATCCCACCTCGCACCCCTCCAGCGCGTTTTCCAACCCGGGGATAATGTTGCCGTAGCCGTGCAGATAAGCAAACGGTTCGCGCTCGCGACTGGAATCGAGCTGAACACCCAAGTCATCGGTGAGGGTATAGTGCAGGGACACGACCCTGCCGTGGGTTGCTTTCATGGGAAACACCTGTCGGCTGGAAACAGGCTTTACTATAGAACATCCTGTCTGCATCCGCCGCAAAAAAACCGCGCGCCCATGGCTTACTCCAACGGGGCGCCTATACTGGAATCCATATCCATTGCACTCGTGGGGGAGTTTACACCATGCTCGCCATCCCATCCCGCGCTGATCGGTTGTTCATTACATCCTGGTTATTCGCCGGTTTGCTGGGGCTGAGCGGGTGTGCGACGCCGCCGCCTTCCCCACGCGACCCGCACGCTATTGCTCGCCAGCGCATTCTCGGCGCCGCCGAGCGCATGGTCGGAACCCCTTATGTGTTGGGGGGCGAATCGCCGGGCGGGGTGGATTGCAGCGGCCTGGTGCAATACACCTACCAGCAGGCCGGCATCCGGGTGCCGCGCACCACGGTGGCGCAGTTTCAGGCGGGGCGATTCCAGCGCCGGGTGCTGCCGGGTGATTTGCTGTTCTTCCGCACCGATGGCAGCGGCCGGGTGTCCCATGTCGGGATTTATGCGGGCAAAGGGCAGATGATCCATGCGTCCTCGGGCAGCGGCCGGGTGCGCAAGGTCAGTCTGGGTCAGCCGTATTGGCGGAAGCGCATGGCGGGCGGCGCGACTTTTCTGGGAGCGGGGATGCCGCCGGTAACCCGGCGCTGGCCGGCCGACAACGGGCCGAACGGCTGAAGAACCGGATCCGCCGGGCTATGAGTCGAACGCCGCGACCTGCGCGCCGGCGCTGAAAACCGCCAACGTACCGGGCAGCATCACCGTCCACGCTTCGTTATCGGTCAGCGGCCGAGTCGCCACCACGGTCACCACATCGCGGGGCGTGGTCTCCCGCTGAAAATCCACCGTCATGTCGGCGTCCATCAGCCGGGCCTCGCCGAACGGCGCCCGGCGGGTTAGCCACGACAGTTGCGTACCGCAATGAGCGTAGAGGTGCCGGGCATCGCTGAGGAGAAAGTTGAACACGCCGCGCGGGTTCAACTCTTGGGCCAGAGCGTGAATATGCCGCCATAAAGCTTCGGGCCGGCGTGGCGGTTCGGGGAAGCGGGCGCGGACGCGATCCAGCAACCAGCAGAAGGCGTATTCGCTGTCGGTGCCACCAATGGGGCGGTAAAAGCTCAGGGGCAACCGCTTTGCGCCGCGCAACTGGCCGTTGTGAGCGAATACCCAATGCCGGCCCCACAACTCGCGGCTGAAGGGATGGGTGTTCTCCAGGCACACCCGACCCCGGTTGGCCCGGCGAATGTGGCTGATCACGATCAGGCTCTTGATCGGATAGCGCTGCACCAGCCGGGCGATTTCCGATTCGGCGCTGGGATTGGGATCGTGAAAGGTCCGGCAGCCGCGCCCCTCGTAAAAGGCGATCCCCCAGCCGTCGCGGTGCGGGCCGGTCTTGCCGCCGCGCTGCATCAGCCCGGTAAAGCTGAAGCAGATGTCGGTGGGCACATTGGCGCTCATCCCGAGCAACTCGCACATGACCGACCCCGCTTCAGCCCCAGCGCGATCCCAGCGCCGACGACCAGCCCGATGTGGCGATGCCCCGCGCCCGGCGGACGTGGTCCAGAAACGGATTGGTTTGCAGTTCCTGCTCCAGCGTGGTGACCGGGCCATGGCCGCTGCACACCAGCAGATGGCCGGGCAACTCCAGCAGGCGGCTGAGGCTGGCCTGCATCAATTCCGGGTCGCTCATGGGAAAGTCGGTGCGGCCGATGCTGCCCGCGAACAGGGTGTCGCCGACGAAGATGTAGGTATCATCGTAATAGCAGCCCTGGCCTGGGGTGTGGCCCGGCGTGGACAGGAACCGGAAGCGCAGTTCGCCGACCTCGATGGTATCGCCGTCGTGGACTTCCCGATCAATCCGCCCGCTGGGCCGGTCGAAATCGGCCATGCCGAACAGCAATGAGCCTTGCTGTGGCAGCGCATCAAACATCGGCCGCTCCAGTGCCGGCAGGTAAGTGATCGCCTCGGGAAATTCCCGCTGTACGTCCGCCAGTCCGCCGGCGTGATCGAAATGGGCGTGGGTCAGCAGAATCGCCCGTAAATCCGGGCGTGGCTGCATCCGGGCCAGCGCCTGCGCCAGTTGCGGCCCGTCGCCGGTATCCACCACAGCGCACTGACCGGTGGCGGGGTCTTCGAGCAAATAGGCGTTAACCTGGAACGCACCCAGGGTCAGACAGCGGACTTTCATGACAAGCTCTCAATGATATGGTTTTCGAGCCGGCGGACCCGCCGTTCCGACACCGCCCAGCCGCAGACGGTCATGCCCGCGCGCTGGGTGGAACGCGGGTCGCCGGTGCGCAGGGGGTGCCAGTCCGGCAGCGGCTGGCCCTCGGCCCGCCGCTGGTAGGCGCACGTCGCCGGCAACCAGCGAGCTCGCCGTACTTCGGCAGGGGTCAGTTGCACGCAGTCAGGCACCCAGCGGAACCGGTCGGCGTAGCGGCTGCATCGGCCTGTGGCCAAATCCAGCAACCGGCAGGCGACGTTGGTGTGGAACAACTCGCCCGTGTCCTCGTCTTCCAGCTTGTGCAGGCAGCACTTGCCGCAGCCGTCGCAGAGCGCTTCCCACTCGGCCTGGGTGAGTTCGGCGAGGGCTTTAGTTTCCCAAAACGGGGATTCGGCGCTCATGCGAGAAGGCAGGAAGCGGGAAGCAGGGACGCCGCCGGGGGCATCCCCGATGCCGGCTCAGGTAGTGATGTACTCGCGCAAGGCCTGCGCTTCCCGGGCGGTTTCCTCCAGCTTGGCCTTGACCAGGTCGCCGATGGAAACCACGCCGACCATCTTGCCGTCGTCATCCACCACCGGCATGTGGCGGAAACGCCTGGCGGTCATGATGACAAGGACTTCGCTGACTGTTTCAGCCGGTTTGCCGGTGGTCATGGCGCAGGTCATGCAGGGCCGAATGGACATTTTGGCAAAGTCGGTCCGGCCCTCGGCGCACAGGTTCAGCACATCGCGCTCGGTGAAGATGCCCGCTGGCGAGCCGTCGGCATTCGGCACCACCACCGAACCCACCTTGTGATCGTGCATGGCGCGGATGGCGTCGGCGACCGTGGCGCTGGCGGACACGGTGACCGGCTGGCCGCCTTTTTTATTCAGGATTTCCTTCAACAGCATCATGTTCGTGCATCCCCCTGGGGTTGGTTAAAACAAGCGAATGAGGCAATTCCCAATAATTTAGCAAATTTATCGGTTTTAGCCACAACGGAAACTGATGGGCGGCGGCGCGCTGTCCGGAGGGGCAACGCCACCGCTGCCCGAGTCAAGGCTCAATGGCCCAGCGCCAGCAGCAAGCCATTCAATCGTTTCACAAAACTGGCCGGGTCTTCCAGTTGCCCGCCCTCGGCCAACACCGCCTGCTCGAACAGCAGGTTGGTCCAGTCGCCGAAGCGGCTGGCGTCCGGCTCGTCCTTCAGCCGCGCGATCAGCGAGTGGGTGGGATTCAGCTCCAGATAGGGTTTGCTCATCGGCACGTTCTGGCCGGCTTCGCGCAGCAACCGTTCCAGATGGGCGCTGAGCGCGTATTCATCCACCACCAGACAGGCGGGCGAATCGGTCAGCCGCGAGGAAATCCGCACGTCCTTGACCTTGTCGCCCAGCACCTCCTTGACCCTCGCCAGCAGATCCTTGTGCGCATCCTCGGCCTGCTTCTGTTCCTGCTTCTCTTCCTCCGAGGCGATCTTGTCCAGGTCCAGCGCGCCCTTGGCCACCGACTGGAACTGTTTACCTTCGAACTCGGTCAGGTGCGACATCAGCCACTCGTCCACCCGGTCGGTCAGCAACAGCACTTCCAGGCCCTTCTTGCGGAAGATTTCCAGATGCGGGCTGTTTTTGGCGGCGGCGAAGCTGTCGGCGACGATATAGTAAATCTTGTCCTGGCCTTCCTTCATCCGGGCGATATAGTCGGCCAGGGAAACGGTCTGCTCGGCGCTGTCGGCCTGGGTCGAGGCGAAGCGCAGCAGCTTGGCGATCTGTTCGCGGTTGCCGTAATCCTCCGCCGGACCTTCCTTGAGCGCCCGGCCGAACTCCTTCCAGAATTTGCCGTACTTTTCGGCCTCGTTGGCGGCCAGGTCCTCCAACAGACCCAGCACTTTCTTGACCGAACCGGCGCGGATGCCGTCCACCACCTTGCTGCCTTGCAGGATTTCGCGGGAGATGTTCAGCGGCAGGTCGTTGGAATCAATCACACCACGCACAAAGCGCAGGTAGCGCGGCATCAGGTGGTCGGCGTCGTCCATGATGAATACCCGCTGCACGTACAGCTTCACCCCATGGCGCTGCTCGCGGTCCCACAGGTCGAAGGGCGCGCGGGCCGGGAGGAACAGCAACGAGGTGTATTCCAGCTTGCCTTCCACCCGGTTGTGGGTCCAGGCCAGCGGGTCCTCGAAATCGTGGCCGACGTGCTTGTAGAACTCCTTATATTCCTCCTCCTTGATTTCCTGCTTGGGCCGCGCCCACAGCGCCGCCGCCTGATTGATCCGCTCGTCCTCGATTTTCGGCGGCGCGTCCTTGTCCTCGCTGAACTTCTGCACCGGCATGATCACCGGCAGGGTGATGTGATCGGAATACTTGGTGATGATCGAGCGCAACTGCCACTCGTTCAGCAAATCCGCATCGTCCTCGCGCAGGTGCAGGGTCACTTCGGTGCCGCGCGTGGGCTTCTCAATCGTTTCCAGGGTGTATTCACCCTCGCCGGTAGACTCCCAGAGCACGCCGTGTTCGGGCCCCATGCCGGCGCGGCGGGTATGCAGCGTGACCTTGTCGGCGACGATGAAACTGGAATAGAAGCCGACGCCGAACTGGCCGATCAGATTCGTGTCCCTGGCCTGATCGCCGGTCAGCTTTTGCATGAACTGGCGGGTGCCGGAACGCGCAATCGTGCCGATATTGTCAATGACCTCTTGCCGGTCCATGCCGATGCCGTTGTCGGCGACGGTGATGGTGCGGGCGTCCTTGTCGAAACTGACCCGGATGTTCAGATCGGGATCGCTCTCGTACAGGGCGCTGTCGGTCAGGGCTTCAAAGCGCAGCTTGTCGCAGGCGTCGGAGGCATTGGAAATCAGTTCGCGGAGGAAGACTTCCTTGTGGGAATACAGGGAATGAGCGACCAGGCGCAGCAGTTGCTGCACCTCGGCCTGAAAACCAAGGGTTTCCTTGTGGGCTTCGACAGTCATGAGGAACGGACTCCGGATGGATTAGGGTATTCGCGGTTTGGAGTCCGATATGCGGGCGAACGGAGGAATTTCAAGGAAGGGTGAATACAGAGAAGGTCCACGGAAACCACGGAAAGGATCGTGGACGGCTATTCGGGTTCGACCATCGCGCCCTCATGTCGCAGCAACCAGCGTTTGATGCCGAGCGGATCGCCGGTCACCGCTCCCGTATAACCCCCCAACCCTTGCCGCCCCACTACCCGATGGCAGGGAATCAGGATCGGAATCGGATTGGCGCGGCAGGCGCCGCCGATGGCGCGAGCGGCAGTATCGAGTTTTTGCGCCAGGTCACCGTAGGTCAGCACGGTTCCCACGGGGATCGCTTGCAACGCCGCCCAGACCCGCTGTTGGAATGCGGTCCCGCCTGGCGCCAGTGGCGCCGTGAACTGATCGCGAGGATCGTGAAAATAGGCTTCCAGTTGCGCGACCACGGCGGCGGTTGCAGTATCCACCGGAGGCTGCTCGGACGCATCGGCGGCCAGGTAATCGAGCGTGTTTACTGCATTGCCGGTCATGCGGATGCCGATTCGACCCAGCGGCGTGGCAATGACGGCTTGATAGACGTTCATAACATTCCTCCTCCTGTAAATTTGCCCGTAATCGAATCCCGAAGGTGGGCATCCGTGGCTCTTTCACGATCTGAAGCACGAATTCAACGGATTCATGGATGACGCGGAAAAATCCGTACCATCCGCGTCATCCATGGTCATCGGCTAGTTGCGCCAGCGCCCAGACCACATGCTCCCGCACTAACTCCGACGGATGCGCCAGCCGTTCGCGCAAGGCGGCGATGATTGCCGGCGCGCGGGGCGCGTTGCCCAGCGCCACGGCGATATTGCGCAGCCAGCGTTCATGCCCAATCCGGCGGATGGCGCTGCCTTCGGTGTAGCGCAAAAACTCCGCTTCATCCCAACCAAATAATGCCACCAGTCCGGGTGCATCCAGGCCATGCCGCGCCCGAAAATCCGGCTCTACCGTGGGGCGAGCGAAGCGGTTCCACGGACAGACCAGTTGGCAGTCGTCGCAGCCGTAAATCCGGTTGCCGATGGCGCGACGAAATTCCAGCGGAATCGGCCCGTGCAACTCGATGGTGTGGTAGGAAATGCAGCGGCGGGCGTCCACCCGGTAGGGCGCGACGATAGCCCGGGTCGGGCAAACGTCCAGGCAGGCGGTGCAGCGCCCGCAATGCGCAGTCACCGGCAGATCCACCGGCAGCGGTAAATCTACGTAAAGTTCACCCAGGAAAAACCACGACCCCGCTTGCCGGTCGAGCAGATTGCTGTGCTTGCCAATCCAGCCCAACCCCGCTTTTTCCGCCAGCGCCTTTTCCAGCACCGGCGCGCTGTCCACAAATACCCGATAGCCGAATGGCCCGACGGCGGCGGCGAGGCGGTCAGCCAGGCGTTGCAGGCGCTGGCGCAGCACCTTGTGATAATCCCGGCCCAGCGCGTAGCGCGACACATAACCCAGTTCCGGGTTCTGCAACACGCGCCACGGCTCGGCGGCATCCGACGGCAGATAGTCCATCCGCGCCGCGATGACGCGCACTGTGCCGGGAACCAGTTCCGCCGGTCGGCTGCGCCTGACCCCGTGCCGGGCCATGTAGCCCATCGCGCCGTGAAACCCTGCCGCCAGCCAGTCCAGCAACCGCGCCTCGGCTTCCCCAAGATCAATGTCGCAAATGCCGATCCGCTGAAAGCCCAGTTCCCATCCCCAGGTTTTAACGGCAGCGGCGAGTTCAGCGAGTTGGGCAGCGGTAAGAGCAACGGTCATGGCGACGGCTGGAATTGGCAAAAAGACGGGCGTATTGTGCCCCTAATCATCGTGGCCCAGGAGATTTCCCATGCGCGAACTGCCTGTTGAACTGTACCGCGCCGCTCAGGTGCGGGAGCTGGACCGCATCGCCATCGAGGAACGCGGCATCCCCGGCTATACCCTGATGAGCCGGGCCGGCGAAGCGGCGTTCAAGTTGCTGCGCCAGTGCTGGCCGGGCGCGCACCGGATCGTGGTGGTGTGCGGCGGCGGCAACAACGGCGGCGACGGGTACGTCGTGGCGCGGCTGGCCCGGCAGGCGGGACTGGAGGCGCGAGTGCTGACGCTCGCCGATCCTGCCAACCTGCGCGGCGACGCCCAAACCGCCTGGCGAGACGCTCAGGCCGCCACCGTGCCCATTGTGCCTTTTACCGTTGCGGCGCTGGCCGACGCCGAACTGCTGGTGGACGCCATTCTCGGCACCGGCCTGGAACGGGAGGTGAGCGGTGCCTGGCGCGAGGCGATTGACGCCATCAACGCCCATCCCGCCGACCGCTTCGCCCTCGACATTCCCTCCGGGTTGCACGCCGACACTGGCGCGATTCTGGGCGCGGCGGTGCGCGCAGCGGCGACGATCACCTTCATCGGCCTCAAGCAGGGACTATTCACCGGTCAGGGACCAGCCTGTTGCGGCGCGGTGCATTTTGCCGACCTGGACGCGCCGCCCGATATTTATCCGGCCCTGCATCCGGCCTGCTGGCGCTATGCAGGCGCGGATTTGCCCACCCTGCTGCCCCGCCGTTCGCGCAGCGCCCACAAAGGTCTTTTCGGCCACGTGCTGGTCATTGGCGGTGAACTGGGCATGGCCGGCGCGGCGCGGATGACCGGCGAAGCTGCCGCCCGCTGCGGCGCGGGCCTGGTCAGCATCGCCACCCGCGCCGCTCATGCCGGCTTGCAGGCAGCGGTTCGCCCGGAACTGATGTTCCACGGTGTCGAAACCGTGGATGAACTGGAACCGCTGGTGAATCGGGCGACGGTCATCGCGGCAGGGCCAGGCCTGGGACGCGGCGACTGGGGCCGGGCGATGCTGCAAGCCGCCCTCGCCTGCGACAAACCGCTGGTCCTGGATGCCGATGCCCTGAACCTGCTGGCGATTGAACCGGCTTACCGCGACTCGTGGATTCTGACTCCTCATTCCGGTGAAGCCGCCCGGTTGCTGAAGATGACCCCCGCCCAGGTCGAAGCCGACCGCTTCGCCGCCGTCGAGGACCTGGCGCTGCGCTTTGGCGGGGTGGCGGTGCTCAAGGGCGCCGGTTCACTGATCGCCAGCAAGACGGATGGCCTGGTGGCGCTGGCTCATGCCGGCAATCCGGGCATGGC
>CALMNY010000551.1 GCA_937872125.1 uncultured Candidatus Competibacteraceae bacterium
TCATTATTCACTTCGATGCTGCCAAACTCGCCGCAGGCCGGTGTGGCGGTGGCAATGGGCGCGGGCGGCCAGGTGGGCTATGGCAGGGGGGGTTTGGTGGCGGGGGGGGTGGGGGTTTCGGTGGAGGTGGCGGTTTTGGCGGCGGCGGCGGCAGACGCTCATCCGGCCCCAGAAAGCCATCAGGCGGCGGCGGCAGACGCTACTAATCCAACCAGGATTCACCCTCCCTGACCGCCACCAGTGCGGGGCGGTCAGGGTTCCCCGGAGGGTATCGAGATACCCGATTTCCTTGTTAAAATTCAGACCTAAATCCTTGGTAAAATCAAGGTAAGATGTCATCCTGGATTGACTAAATACCGAGTAATTCCCAAAACAAACGAGGCTCCCAATGAGCACCCCAGTCAAACGCGATAAACCCTGGCTGATGCGGACTTACTCCGGCCATTCTTCGGCCAAAGCGTCCAATGAACTGTACCGCACCAATCTGAGCAAGGGCCAAACCGGCCTGTCGGTCGCTTTCGATCTGCCGACCCAGACCGGCTACGACGCCGACCACCCGCTGGCGCGTGGCGAAGTCGGCAAGGTCGGCGTGCCGATCTGCAACATCGGCGACATGGAGGCGCTGTTCGATCAAATCCCGCTGGGTCAGATGAATACCTCGATGACGATCAACGCCACCGCCGCCTGGCTGCTGGCGCTGTACGTCGCCACCGCCGAACGGCAGGGCGCGTCGCCCGCGCAATTGCAGGGCACCACCCAGAACGACATCCTCAAGGAATACCTGTCGCGCGGCACCTACATCTTCCCGCCCGCGCCGTCGGTCCGGCTGACCACCGACATCATCGCCTACACGGTCAAGAACATCCCCAAGTGGAACCCGACCAACATTTGCAGCTATCACCTGCAAGAGGCCGGCGCGACCCCGACGCAGGAACTGGCCTACGCCCTGTCCACCGCCATCGCGGTGATGGACGCGGTGCGCGATTCCGGCCAGATCGGCGCGGACGGTTTCGAGCAGGTGGTCGGGCGGATTTCCTTTTTCGTCAACGCCGGCATCCGCTTTATCGAGGAAACCTGCAAGATGCGGGCGTTCGGCGAGATGTGGGACAAGCTGACCCAGGAACGCTACGGCGCGGAGAGCGAGGAAATGCGCCGCTTCCGCTACGGCGTGCAGGTCAACTCGCTGGGTCTGACCGAGGCGCAGCCCGAAAACAACGTCCAGCGCATCGTGCTGGAAATGCTGGGCATCACCCTGTCCAAGAAAGCCCGCGCCCGCGCCATTCAGCTCCCGGCCTGGAACGAGGCCCTCGGCTTGCCGCGCCCGTGGGATCAGCAGTGGGCGCTGCGGATGCAGCAGGTGCTGGCTTTTGAAACCGACCTGCTGGAATACGGCGACATTTTCGACGGCTCGCCGGTGATCGCCGCCAAGGTCAAGGCGCTGGTGGACGGCGCGACCGCGGAAATGGGCCGGGTCCAGGAGCAGGGCGGCATGGTGCAGGCCATCGAATCCGGCTACGTCAAGCGGCAACTGGTGACCAGCCACACCGAGCGGATGCGCGCCATCGAACGCGGCGATCTCAAGATCATCGGTTTGAATTGCTACCAGGAGACCGAGGTATCGCCGCTGACCGGTGGGACCGATAGCGGCATCATGAAAGTGGATCCCCGCGCCGAACGCGAGCAGATCGAGCGGCTCAACGCCTTCCGGGCCAAGCGCAACAACGCCGAGGTCAAGGCGGCGCTGGCCAATTTGGCGGAGACGGCGCGCGGCGGCGCCAATATCATGCCGGCGTCCATTCTGTGCGCGCACGCGGGCGTCACCACCGGCGAATGGTCGCAGACCCTGCGCGACATCTTTGGCGAATATCGCGCCCCGACCGGCATTGATATTCCCGCCAATGACGATGCGCGCAGCGCGCGGGCGGTGGCGATTCGCACCCAGGTCATCAAGACCGGCGAGGAAGTGGGTCGGCCACTGCGCCTGTTGATCGGCAAACCGGGTCTGGATGGTCACAGCAACGGCGCCGAGCAAATCGCAGTCAAGGGCCGCGACGTCGGCTTCGAGATCGTCTACGAAGGCATCCGCCTGACCCCGGAACAGATCGCCAAGGCGGCGCTGGAAGAAGGCGTCCACCTCATCGGCCTGTCGGTGCTGTCCGGCAGTCACGTGGAGATGGTCGAGGACGTGTTCAATCAACTGGACCAGGTCGGGCTGAAGGGATTGCCGGTGGTCATCGGCGGCATCATCCCGGAGAGCGACGCCAAACTGCTGAAGGAACGGGGCATCGCCGCCGTCTACACCCCCAAGGACATCGACATGAACGGCATCATGGTGGATATCCTCAACCTGATCCGTAAAGCCCACGATCTGAAGCCGGTCGCGGTGGTATGACCCTCGCGCTTCCCGATCCGGCGGCGCTGGCCGCCGCCGTCAGTGGGCGCGACCGGCTGGCGCTGGCCCGGGCGCTGAACCTGCTGGACGACCGCCGGCCAGCGGCCCGCCAGTGCGCCGCCGCGTTTCTGGACGCGCTGCCGACGGACAAGCTCGACACGGGTGGGCATCTGATCGGCATCACCGGCCCGCCGGGGGCCGGCAAGTCCTCGCTGACCGCCGCGCTGATTCAGGTGTGGCGGCAGCGTGGATTGAAAGTCGCCATCCTGGCGGTGGACCCGTCCAGTCCCATTACTGGCGGGGCGTTGCTGGGCGACCGGCTGCGGATGAACGCCAGCGGTGCGGACCGCGAGGTGTTCATCCGCTCGCTGGCCTGTCGCGGCGAGTTCGGCGGCCTCAGCGCCGAAGTCTGGCCGATGAGCCTGGCGATGCTGGCGGCCTTCGACATCGTGCTGGTGGAGACGGTCGGCGTCGGGCAGAAGGAGATTGATGTCTCCAAGATGACCGACACCACCTGCTTCGTCGCCCAGCCCGCCTCCGGCGACAGCATCCAGTTTCTCAAGGCCGGCATCATGGAAATCCCGCACGTCATCGTCGTCAACAAGGAAGACATCGGCATGGCGGCGCGCAAGACGCTGTCCGAACTGAAAAATACGCTACGGCGGCAAATGGACCCGGAAGGCTGGCAAGTGCCGGCGCTTTCGGCCAGCGCCGCGCTGGGCAGCGGCATCGAACAGTTGGCCGATGCGCTGAACGGCCACCGGGACTGGCTGTTGGCGCGTGGCCAGTTCAACGCCCGTCGCCAGCGTTGTCAAGCCGAATGGCTGGTCAAGCATTTGCGCGAGGAGTTTGGTCGTTATGGCATCGGCCTGTTGGGTGGCGAGGCCACGCTGTTCGCCGCCCTGGCCGAAGCGCCGCGCCGCTCGCCCATCGCTGAATACGAAGCTCTGCGCGCTCGGGTGATTCAGGAGATCAAGGCGAAAGGCTGAGGGCTTTACCGATTTTGACTGAATCACTGAATCGCTACTCACTAACCACTCATACAACCCGACAGAGAGAAATAACAATGGCTAAAGAACTGTACGACATCGCCGAACAACCCCCGCTGGGCGTAGTCCCCCCCAAGATGCACGCCTGGCTGATTCGCCCGGAGCGCTTCGGCAAGCCCATGGAAGCGTTTCAGAAAGAAGTGGTGAATACGCCGCCCATTGCCGACGACGAGGTGCTGGTCTACGTGATGGCGGCGGGCATCAACTACAACAACGTCTGGGCCGGGCTGGGCATTCCGGTCAACGTCATCGGCGCCCGCAACAAGGCCGGCGAGCCGGAAGAATTCCACATCGGCGGCAGCGACGCCTCCGGCATCGTCTACAAGGTCGGCAAGGACGTCACCAACGTCAAGGTCGGCGACGAGGTAGTGATGCATTGCGGGCAGTACAGCCGCAATTGCGAATGGGTAAAGAGTGGCGGCGATCCGATGTACTCGCCCACCTTCAGAATCTGGGGCTACGAGACCAACTGGGGCAGTTTCGCCCAGTTCACCAAGGTGCAGGCCCAGCAGTGTATGCCCAAGCCCCGGCACATGAACTGGGAAGAAGCCTCGGCCTACACGCTGGTGGCGGCGACCGCCTGGCGCATGCTGCACGGCTGGGGCGTTAATGCGATCAAGAAAGGCGATGTGGCCCTGATCTGGGGCGGGGCGGGCGGACTCGGCTCCATGGCCATTCAGATCGCCAAGGCGGCGGGCGCCACCTCTATCGCCATGGTGTCCGGCGAGGACAAGTTCGATTACTGCATGAAGCTGGGGGCCAAGGGCTGCATCAACCGCAATGAGTTCGACCACTGGGGCATGTTGCCGCACTGGAAAGACAATGCCGGCTATGCCAAGTGGATGAAAGGGGTGCGGGCGTTCGGCGCCAAAATCTGGGAGGTGCTGGGCGAGAAGCGCGCCCCCAATCTCGTGTTTGAGCATCCGGGCGAAACCACCATCCCGACCTCGATCTTCGTCTGCGACACCGGCGGCATGGTGGTGGTCTGCGCCGGCACCACCGGCTACAACGCGACCGTAGACCTGCGCTACCTGTGGATGCGGCAGAAGCGCCTGCAAGGCTCGCACTTCGCCAACACCGAACAATCCAACCAGATGAACGAACTGGCCGTGCGCGGTCTGCTCGATCCCTGCCTGTCGCGGGCCTTCACCTACGACGAAATCCCGGTCGCCCATCAACTGATGTACGAAAACAAGCACCCGCACGGCAACATGGCGGTGCTGGTCGGCGCCAAGGACTTTGGCCTCGGCGCGCATGGCAAGGCGCCGGTCGCCATCGAACATCCGACTCTGCCCAAGGGCGATGTCCATAACACCCCGCATCCATACCCCATGTCCGCCCCGTTGCCCAGCATCGCCGAGGCCGAGGCGATCACTATTGCCGACGACGGCACCAAGGTTAAGGATTTGATGCACCGGGGCATCATTGCCTGCGCGCCGGGCGACACCATCGGTCAGGTGGCCAAGATCATGGTGGACAACGAAATCCACGCGGTAGTCGTCATGGAGGGCGGTAAGGCGGTCGGCGTGGTGTCGCAGACCGACATGGTGCTGGCGCGGCAGGGCCGGACGTCGGAACAGGCGCGGGCCATGTTGGCCAAGGAGGTGATGACCCCCGGTTGCGCCACCTGCGACGCCGGTATTCTGCTGAGCGAGGCGGTTAGCCAGATGACCGGTCGGCGGATGCACCGGCTGGTGGTCACCGAGAATGATCAGCCGGTCGGCGTGATCTCGATGACCGACGTGGTCCGCAAGATCATCGGCGAGTGATGCAGTGAAGAAATGGGGGCGCGGTCGCCGCGCCCCTGTTTTTTTACCATGATGGGGGAGTCGTCCATGAAAGCGATCGTCTGCCGCGAACTCACCGGGATTGATGGCTTAACCCTTGAAGAGATTCCCGCGCCCGTGCTGGCCGCAGGTCAAGTGCGGATTCGGGTCCGCGCTTGCGGGGTCAATTTCGCCGACAGCTTGATCACCCGGGGCCAGTATCAGGTACAGCCACAACCGCCGTTCAGCCCCGGCTTTGAAGTGGCCGGCGAGGTGTTGGAGGTAGGCAAGGGCGTGACCGGTTGCAAAGCCGGTGATCGCGTCATTGCCATCACCCCGCACGGCGGCTACGCCGAGCAGGTCGTGGCGAACGTCAACCGCTGCGTGGCGATGCCGGCGGCGATGCCCTGGGAGCATGGCGCGGCGTTTCCGGTGGTGTTCGGCACCTCGCACGTTGCCCTGTGGCATCGGGCGCGGTTGCGGGCCGGCGAGGTGCTGGTGGTGCATGGCGCGTCCG
>CALMNY010000552.1 GCA_937872125.1 uncultured Candidatus Competibacteraceae bacterium
CATCCCTCCGCGCCACGGCTGATTTTCAACGAGTTGCAAAAACCCGCCGCCCATCCGGTCAAACAGCGGGTCTGCGAACTGCTCGACCGTTACCGGCGACGGGTGGCCCAACTGCTGGCACAGGCCAAGGCGCAGGCGCTGGTTGATCCGGCGCTCGACGAAGCCGCCGCCGCGACCCTGTTCGTCGGGACCGTGCAGGGGCTGGTCGTGCAAACCCTGCTGGCCGGCGACCCCCAAACTCTGCAACCGGCCGCCCGCCGCCTGTGGCCGCTGTACCTGCGCGGCATCGGAGTCCATCAGCCATGAAAATGCCCCGTCTCCGTCGGATTCTATTGCTCGTCCTGGTCATCGCTGTCCTGGGCGGTTTCGGCTACATCGTCGCCCGCACCGGCCCCCTGGCGGCGGTCCGCGTCACCGTCGCCAGCCCGGAACGGCGCGATCTCCAACCGGCGCTGTTCGGCATCGGCACGGTGGAAGCCCGCCGCGCCTACGCCATCGGCCCCACCAGCGCCGGCCGGGTCAAGCAGGTGCGGGTGGATGTCGGCGATGTCGTGGCCGCCGGCGAGTTGGTGGCGGAGATGGACCCGGTGGATTTGAACGACCGCATCGCCGCCGCCCGGGCCGCCCTGGAACGGGCCGGCAACGCGCTGACCGCCGCCGAGGCGCAGGTGCGGGAAGCGGTCAGCCGTCAGGAATTGGCTGAGCCGAACGCCCGCCGCTTCAGCGATCTGCGCCGCCAGGGCTTCGTGACCCAGGAAGCCGCCGACGCCAAGCACCACGAAGCCAACGCCGCCCGCAGCGCGCTGGCCGCCGCCCAGGCCAATCGGGAAGCGGCCCGTCAGGAACGGGCGCGGCTGCTGGCCGAACAGGGGGCAGCCGGGAAATTACGGGCCAATTTGCAATTACGCAGCCCGGTCGCCGGCGTGGTGATCGCCCGCGACGCCGAACCCGGCTCGACCGTGGTCGCGGGGCAGAGCGTACTGCGGCTGATGGACCCGACCAGCCTGTGGCTGAAAGTACGGATCGATCAGGGCCGCTCCGCCGGACTCCAGGCCGGCCTGCCGGCGGACATCGAACTGCGTTCCCGCCCCGGCGAACGGTTCCCCGGCCGGGTGGCGCGGGTGGAACTGGCCGGCGACAGCGTGACCGAAGAAAAAATCGCCCAGGTCGCGTTCGACGCCCTGCCCGACGGCGTGGCGCTCGGCGAACTGGCGGAAGTGACGGTGCGCCTGCCGGCGATTCCCAACGCGCCGGTGTTGCCCAACTCCGCCATCCAGCAACGGCAGGGTCAGACCGGCGTGTGGTTGCTGACCGGGGAGGGCAAGGCGCGATTCCAGCCGCTCCGTTTCGGCATCCGCGACCTGGATGGCGCCGCCCAGATGCTCGACAACTTGCCGCCGGAGGCCCGCGTCATCGTCCACAGCACCCGGGAATTGCGCGAGGGCGACGCGGTCAAGCCCAGTGAGAAACTGGCGGGGGGGCGCGGATGATCAGTCTGGCGGGCCGCGACATTCTCCATTCCTGGGGCAAGTACGCCTTCACCGGCCTGGGCCTGGGGCTGCTGATCGGCGTCACCCTGTCCATGGCCGGCATCTATCGCGGCATGGTGGACGACGGCAAGGCGCTGCTGGCCAACAGCGGCGCGGATTTGTGGGTGGTGCAGCGGGACACTCTCGGCCCCTACGCTGAACCGTCCAGCCTGCGCGACGATATTTATCGCGGGCTGCTGGGATTGCCGGGGGTGGCGCGCGCCGCCAACGTCACCTACCTGACCATGCAGGCGCGCCAGGGCGAGCGGGACGTGCGGGTGATGGTGGTCGGCATCCAGCCGGGCGAACCGGGCGAGCCGCGCTATCTGATTGCTGGCCGCCAGATCGAGCGCACGCACTACGAAGCGGTGGCCGACGCCAGCACCGGCTTCCAACTCGGCGAGCGCGTCCGCATCCGCCGCCACGACTACACGGTAGTCGGGCTGACCCGGCGCATGGTGTCGGCCAGCGGCGATCCGATGGTGTTCATCCCGCTGCGCGATGCCCAGGAAGCGCAGTTTCTCAAGGACAACGACGCCATCATCAACGAACGGGCGCGGGTGCTGGCCAATCCGGCGCTGAACCGGCCCGGCGTGCCGGGGCTGGCCGAGACCCTCTCCCGCAGCCAGGAAACCAGTCGGATGGTCAACGCCGTGCTGGTGCAAATCGCTCCTGGCTGGGACGGGGAACAAGTCGCGGACGCCATTCGCCGCTGGAAGCGCCTGCAAGCCTACACCGTCGCGCAGATGGAGGAGATTCTGATCGCCAAGCTGATCGCTACCTCGGCCCGGCAGATTGCGGTGTTTCTGATGATTCTGGCCGTGGTCAGCGCCGCCATCGTCTCCTTCATCATCTACACCATGACGCTGGGCAAGCTGCGCGAAATCGCCGTGCTCAAGCTGATCGGCGCGCGCAACCGCACCATCGCCGGGATGATTTTGCAGGAGGCGCTGGGACTGGGACTGATCGGCTTTCTGGTCGGCAAGACCGTCGCCACCCTGTGGGCGCCGTATTTCCCCAAATACGTGCTGCTGGAACCGGGCGACGCCGCGCGGGGCTTCGTGGCGGTGATGGTGATCTGCGCCCTCGCCAGCACCCTGGCGATTCGCACCGCGTTGCGGGTAGACCCCGCCACCGCGATTGGAGGTTGAGATGAGCGCCGCGCCCGAATTCAAACCGGCCATTGAGGTCGCCGGCCTGCGCAAGCGGTACGGCGCGGGGGATACCGCCGTGGATGCGCTCAAGGGGGTGGATTTGACCGTGCAACCCGGCGAGGTGATCGGGCTGATCGGGCCGAGCGGTTCCGGCAAGAGCACCCTGCTCAAGTGTCTGGGCGCGGTCACCGAGCCGACCGCCGGGCGGATCGCATTGTCGGGGGAAACGGTGTACGACGGCGGCTGGCGCAACCTCGACCCGCGCGCCCTGCGCCGCGACCGCATCGGCTTCGTGTTTCAGGCGCCCTATCTGATCCCGTTTCTCGACGTGACTGACAACGTCGCTCTGCCGCTGCTGCTGGCGGGGCGGTCGAACCGGGACGCGCGCCAGCGGGCGCGGGAACTGCTGGCGGCGCTGGACGTGGAACATCGCGCCCAGGCGGCCGTCGCCCAACTGTCCGGCGGCGAACAGCAGCGGGTCGCCATCGCCCGGGCCTTGGCCAACCAGCCGCCGATCATTCTGGCCGACGAGCCGACCGCGCCGCTCGACAGCGAACGGGCGCTGGCGGTGGTGCGGATTCTCAACCGCATGGCCCAGCAGTACCAAACTGCGATCATCGTGGTGACCCATGACGAGAAGATCATCCCGACGTTCAAGCGGCTCTACCACATCCGCGATGGGCGGACCTACGAGGAGGCCGGCGAGGGGCGGGAGTTTGGTTGATTCAATGAGGCGCGTTCGTGTCGCCCCCATTGCCAGGGTATGCGCGGATGAACCACACTGAACCGGCAAGGTATTGACGAGAGAGGGGATGTTTCCATGGACCTGATCATCATCGGACTGGCCGCGGGCGTGGCATCGGCGCTGACCCTGTTTTCCGGATTCGGCCTCGGCACGGTGCTCATGCCGGTATTCGCCTTGTTCTTTCCGGCGCCACTGGCCGTCGCGGCTACGGCGGTCGTGCATTTCGCCAACAACCTCTTCAAGTTTGGCTTGATGTTCGGGCAGGCCGATTGGCGGGTCGTGGCCCGGTTTGGCGTACCCGCTGCCCTGGCGGCTTTTATCGGCGCGAGTCTGCTGACCTGGTTCGACCGCCTGCCGCCCTGGGTCGAGTATCAACTGGCCGGCGCGGCGCATGAAATCACGGCAGTCAAGGCCGTGATCGGGCTGCTGATCATGATCTTTGCGGGGCTGGAACTGTCGCCGCGCGTCCAGGCGCTGGCAATCCCGGCGCGGTATCTGCCGCTAGGCGGCGCATTGTCCGGTTTTTTCGGGGGCCTGTCGGGCAATCAGGGGGCTTTGCGCTCGGCCTTTCTGATCCGGCTGGGACTCTCGAAGGACGCCTTCGTGGCGACCGGCGTGGTCTCGGCCGTCATCGTTGACGCCTCGCGGTTGCTCGTCTACGGGACTGGGTTCCTGGCCGACTATTTCACCCAGTCGCGGGAACTGCTGCCGGTCGCGGTGGGCGCCTCATGCGCGTTCGCGGGGGCGGTGCTCGGCAAGCGCCTGCTCCAGAAAGTCACGTTGCGCACCGTGCAACGGATCGTGGCGGGCATGTTGCTGCTGGTCGGCGCGGGCTTGGTGACCGGGCTGATTTGAGGCGAGGCTGGCGAGGGGCGAGAGTTCGATGAATCGGGATGGAGCGCGCGACCCAGTCGGGTTCAAACCCGGATCACCGTAATCCGCCGGCCCTGGGGACTTTGCGTCTCGCTACTGGACGTGCGTTCCCGGAGCGGCGGCTGGCCGCGTTGTAGTCCAGATAGACCGGCTCGCTCACGCCAGGGCCTGCTCCAGGTCGGCGATCAGATCAGCGGGGTCTTCGAGGCCGATGGACAGGCGCAGCATCGAGTCGCTAATGCCCCGGCGGGCGCGTTCCTCCGGAGTGAGGCCGTGATGGGTGGTGGTGCAGGGCTGGGTGACCAGGCTCTCCGCTCCGCCCAGGCTGGGAGCCAGGGCGAACAGCCGCAGTCGGTCGGCGACCCCGGTGGCGTCCGCGCCCGTGCCCGCTACGTCGAGGCTCACCATCCCGCCGAAGCCGTGCATCTGCGCTTTCGCCAGGGCATGGCCGGGGAAGTCGGGCAGGCCAGGATAAAACACCCGGGCGATTTTCGGGTGACGGGCCATCGCTTCGGCGACGGCTTGCGCCGTGGCGTTTTGTTGCCGAACCCGGA
>CALMNY010000553.1 GCA_937872125.1 uncultured Candidatus Competibacteraceae bacterium
TCGCCACCCGCAAGCGGTCGGCGTCGGGATGCGGGACCAGGCCGATCACCCGACCGACCACCACCGATTCAAACGGGGGCGCAGCCGGTTCGACGCTGTCCACTTCCAGGCCGGCCATGGTCAGTTGCGCCGCCAGTTCGGCGCTGGACACCGCGGGATTGACCCATTCCCGCAGCCAGTGTTCGCTGATTTTCATACTGGGAGCCTCACTGAAACTGCCGCAGGAAGCGCAGATCGTTCTCGAAGAACAACCGCAAATCGTTGACGCCGTAGCGCAGCATGGTCAGCCGCTCGACGCCCATGCCGAAGGCATAGCCAGTGTAGCGCTCGCTATCAATGCCGACTTTCTCGAATACCGCTGGATGCACCATGCCGCAGCCGAGCACCTCCAGCCAGCCGCTATGCTTGCACACCCGGCAACCACCGCCGCCGCAGATCACGCACTGGATGTCCACCTCGGCAGACGGCTCGGTGAACGGGAAATAGGAGGGCCGGAACCGCACCGCCAGATCGCGCTCGAAGAAGCCCCGCAGGAACTCGTCCAGCACGCCCTTTAAATCAGCGAAGCTCACGTCCTCGTCCACCAGCAAGCCCTCGACCTGATGGAACATCGGCGAGTGGGTCAAGTCCGAATCGCAGCGATAAACCCGCCCCGGCGCGATCACCCGCACTGGCGCCGATTGCCGCTCCATCACCCGGATTTGCACCGGCGAGGTGTGGGTGCGCAGGAGCGTATGGGCGTCGAAATAGAAGGTGTCGTGCATCGCCCGCGCCGGATGGTGGGGCGGAATGTTGAGCGCCTCGAAGTTATGGAAATCATCCTCGACCTCCGGCCCCTCAGCGACCGCGAAACCGATCCCGGTGAAGAATGCCTCGATGCGCGCCAGGGTGCGGCTGAGCGGATGGCGGCCGCCGGGCCGCTGCCCCCGCCCTGGCAACGTCACGTCAATCGCCTCGCTCGCCAGCCGGGCATCCAGCGCCGCCGCTTCCAGCGCCGTCTTGCGTGCGGCGATGGCGGCTTCCAACGCCTCCTTAGCCTCGTTGATGGCCTGGCCGGCGTCGCGCCGCTGTTCGGGCGGCAGGCGCCCCAGTTCCTTGAGGCGCTCGGTGAGCGCGCCTTTCTTGCCCAGATAATGCACGCGCGCCTGATCCAGGGCGGCGAGATCGCCGGCCCCGGCGATGGCGGCCTGGGCGGTTTGAATCAGTTCGGGCAATGGGTTCACGCGGGTTGGTCTCTTAACGATAGCGAACAAAAAAGGGAAAGGACCAAGCCTTTCCCTCGTTCGGAATCCCTGGGGTCGCCGGACTGACAGCCGATCCAGCGAACGGTTCAGGCGATGCCGAGGGCGGCCTTGGCGCGGTTGGCCAGTTCGGCGAACGCCGGCTTGTCGAACACCGCCAGATCGGCCAGCACCTTGCGGTCAATCTCGATGGCGGCGAGCTTCAGGCCATTGATCAGCCGGCTGTAGGACAGGCCGCTCTCGCGGGCGCCGGCGTTGATGCGGGTGATCCACAGCGCGCGGAAATCGCGCTTCTTCTGGCGGCGGTCGCGGTAGGCGTACTGGCCGGCCTTGATCACGGCCTGCTTGGCGACCCGGTACACCTTGCTGCGGGCGCCGTAGTAGCCCTTGGCCTGGTTCAGGACTTTCTTGTGGCGGGCGTGGGCGGTAACGCCGCGTTTTACTCGGGGCATGATTTAATCTCTCCGGTCCGGTGACTCAACTGTAGGGCAACATCCGGCGCACCGCCGGGATATCCACCGCCGCCATGGTGGTGGTGCCGCGCAACTGGCGCTTCCGCTTGGTGGACTTCTTGGTCAGGATGTGCCGGAGGTGCGAGTGGGAACACTTGAACTTGCCGGACCCGGTGGGGCTGAAGCGTTTCGCCGCCCCCCGATTGGATTTCATCTTGGGCATTGCATGACTCCGCAATTAAAAAGGTCAATTCATGGACGGACCCCGGCGCGAGCCGGAGACGGAAATCGCCAACCGTTCGGAGGGAATTACTTCTTCTTGACCGGCGCGATGGTCATCACCATCTGCCGCCCTTCCATCCTGGGCCGCTGTTCCACCGCGCCATACGCCGCGAGGTCGTCTTCAACGCGCTTCAGAAGGCTGGTGCCAATATCCTGGTGCGCCATTTCGCGGCCCCGAAACCGCAGCGTCACCTTGGCTTTGTCGCCTTCGCTCAGGAAACGGATCAGGTTGCGTAGTTTGACCTGATAGTCCCCTTCGTCCGTGCCTGGACGAAACTTGATTTCCTTGACTTGAATTTGTTTCTGCTTCTTCTTCGCTTCGCTTTGCTTCTTGGCCTGCTCGAACCGGAATTTGCCGTAATCCATGATGCGGCAGACCGGCGGCTTGGCGTTCGGGGAGATTTCCACCAGATCCAGTTCAGCTTCCTCAGCCATCCGTCTGGCGTGCGCCAGAAGGACGATCCCGGCCTGCTCACCGTTCTGATCAATCAGACGCACTTCGCGCCCGGTGATCTCTTCGTTGAGCCGGAGTTCGGTGTTTGCAGCGATGTTGTTGTCCTCCAGTGGGTTATTCGGTTCGGCCGCGCCGGGCAATGTCGGCGTGCAACCGTTCCACGAAAGCCGCTACGTGCATGACGCCCAGGTCTTTGCCGGCGCGGGTGCGCACGGCGACGGCGTCGGTTTCCATCTCGCGGTCGCCGACGACCAGGAGGTAGGGCACGCGCTGCAACGTATGTTCGCGGATTTTAAAGCCGATTTTCTCGTTTCTCAAGTCAGCCGCGACGCGGAAACCTTGTTGCATAAGGGATTTTTCGACCTTGGCGGCGTATTCGGCCTGATGGTCGGTGATATTCAGGACCATCGCCTGGGTCGGCGCCAGCCAGGCGGGCAGCGCACCGGCGTACTGCTCGATCAAAATGCCGATGAACCGCTCCAGCGAACCCAGTATAGCCCGGTGCAGCATGACCGGCGTCCGCTTGCTGCCATCCTCGGCGATGTAGTGGGCGTCCAGCCGGCCGGGCATGGAAAAATCCACCTGAATCGTGCCGCATTGCCACAGCCGGTCCAGGCAGTCGCGCAGCACGAACTCGATCTTGGGGCCGTAAAACGCGCCTTCGCCCGGCTTCAACTGCCACGGCAGGCCGCTGCGGTTCAGCGCCAGTTCCAGCGCCTTTTCCGCCTTGTCCCACACCTCGTCGCTGCCGACCCGCATTTCGGGCCGGGTGGACAGCGCCAGTTGCACCTCGTTGAAGCCGAAATCGGCGTAGACCCGGAACAGCAGGTCCATGAACGCCGACACCTCGACCTGAATCTGATCCTCGGTGCAGAAGATGTGGGCGTCGTCCTGGACGAAGTTGCGCACCCGCATCAGCCCGTGCAGGGTGCCGGACGGTTCGTTGCGGTGGCAGGAGCCGAACTCGGCCATGCGCAGCGGCAGGTCGCGGTAACTGCGCAACCCCTGGTTGTAAATCTGAATGTGGCAGGGACAGTTCATCGGCTTGACCGCGTAGTCGCGGTTTTCCGACGCCGTGGTGAACATGTCGTTGCGGAACTTTTCCCAGTGGCCGGAGCGTTCCCACAGGACGCGGTCCACGATCTGCGGGGTATGGACTTCCTGATAGCCGTGCTCGCGCAGCAACTGGCGGATGTAGTTCTGCACCT